>JADFLN010000044.1 GCA_022564385.1 Nitrososphaerota archaeon
TGGATCAGTGGTTTTAATAATATTTCAATTTAATAACTAGTCAAACTAATTTTAAAAAATGCATCAAACTGAAGCAAGAAAAATTCTCAAGGATGCGCCTGTAATGTGGAGAAGAATAAATTCAATCGGAATAATCCTTGATTGCAATTCGACATATGCCGCAAACTTGGGATATGCAAAATCAGAGATAATAGGTAAGCCAATCTTTGAATATGTGCCTAAAGAATCATGGAAAGCCATGAATGATTCACTAAAAACATGGTTTGAGACAGGTAAAGTTACTGACAGAAAAATTACATTCAAAAGACAGGATGGAAGTACTTTTCCAGGATTGTTACAAGCAACTAGCCTATATGATGAAAATAGAAATATGCTTGGAAGCAATACAGTGATTTTTGATTTAACACAGATGACTGATGAAAAAATTACAGAGTATAAAAAATTTTTTAGTGAGGCAAAGAATAGACTAGATGAAATCAAAGAAAAAGACTACGAGGAGTTAGATAATAAATCAAAATCAGAATATGATGGACTTAAAAATATGTTTGATATGCTTTTGATGGTTGATTTAAAAGAATTAAAATAATTATTGATACTTGTTATAGAATATTATAAGTAATTACAGTAATTATTAAGATTTTTCTTTAATTGATTTTTGAATTTCATCAAATACACTTTGGACTTCAGTTACGGCTGTACTATCTTCTAATGTACTGACATCACCAATTTTTTCATTGTTTGCAATTGCTTTTAGTAATCTTCTCATAATTTTTCCACTACGTGTCTTTGGAAGTTTAGAAACAAAATAGATTTGTTTAGGTATTGCGATTGCACCAATATCATTTCGTATTTTATCTGAAAGTTCTTTTTCTAAATTAGTAAAACTTTTTGCTACCCCTTGTTTTAAAACGACAAATGCAATTATCACTTCGCCTTTTATATCATCTGGAATTCCACATACAGCAGATTCCGCAACATAATTGCTAGAAATAATACTGCTCTCAAGTTCGGCAGTTCCAATTCTATGACCTGCTACTTTTAAAACATCATCTGCACGTCCGAGTAACCAAAAATACCCATCCTCATCTATTCTGGCATAGTCACCAGAATAATAGTAGTTTTCATATTTTGACCAGTATACAGTTTTGTATTTTTCATCATCATGCCATAATGTCAAAAGCATCCCAGGCCAAGGATTCTTGATTACAAGATATCCCTTGGTGTTAGGAGAAACACAATCCCCATTTTCATCAACTATCATGATATTTACACCTGGGATTGGATATGTTCCAGAGCCAGGTTTTAGAGGAATTGTTTCCAACCCAGGTAATGATGAAATCAGTATTCCACCAGTTTCAGTCTGCCACCAAGTATCAATAATTGGACATTTTTCCTTTCCTATAGTTTTGAAATACCATCTCCAAACTTCAGGATTAATTGGTTCCCCCACTGTTCCAAGTAATCGCAATGAAGAAAGATCAAAAGAGTTTGGAATATCATCTCCAAATTTCATAAACATTCTAAGTGCAGTGGGTGTTGTATAAAATATTGTAACTTTATATTTTTGTAAAATATCCCACATTCTGGATGCATCAGGATAATCAGGAGCACCTTCATACATTATTTCAGTTGCACCATGAAGTAATGGTGCATAAACAACATAGCTATGGCCTGTAACCCATCCAATATCAGCAGTACAAAAAAATACATCAGAATCATTAATGTCAAATGCCCACTTGAAAGTAGAATACAAATGTGTTAAATAACCTCCAGTTCCATGCAAAACTCCTTTTGGTTTTCCCGTAGTTCCCGATGTGTATAATATGTAAAGCGGATGATTGCTATCTAATTTTTCTGCATCACAAACATCAGATGCATTTTTCATTAACTCATTCCAAAGTTTATCTTTTAATGTCATTGAAATTTTATTTTTTGTTCTTTCAAGAATTATAACATGTTCCACAAAATCAAAGTTTTTAATTGCCTCATCAACTACTTCTTTGAGTTTAATAATTTTTCCTCGCCTATATCCGCCATCTGCAGTAATAACAACTTTGGATTTAGAATCCTCAATCCTATCTCTAATTGATGTTGCACTAAAACCTGAAAAAATTACGGTGTGTATAGCACCAATTCTTGCACATGACAACATTGCAATAGGTAACTCAGGTACCATTGGAAGATAAATTGTAACTCTATCTCCTTTTTTGACACCCAATGTCTTTAGAACATTTGCGAATTTTTTGACTTGAATAAACATTTCACGGTATGTTATTTTTCTTGATTCACCATTTTCTCCCTCCCACAATATTGCAGGTTTGTCAGCCTTGGTATCTTGATGTACATCAAGAGCATTGTATGAGGCATTAATTGTGCCTCCAACAAACCATTTGGCAAAGGGAGGATGCCAATCCAAGGTTTTCTCCCAAGGTGAAAACCAGTGGAGGTTTTTTGCCTGATTATCCCAAAAAGATACAAAATCAAAGTTAGCTTTTTTTCTTATTTCAGAGTTATTATTTCCAAGTCCAATATTATAGGTCTCAAACATCAAAAAATGTATAAACACAGATCTTTGTAAATGTTAAAAAAATAAATTAAAAAAATTATTGTACTTCCATTCTAGCAAGCCAATCGTTATCGTTGTTATCTTTTGAAGTTGCTGATGTCACCTGTTTGGGTGGTTCTTGAAATTCAGATGAAACTTCAGATGGAGTTGGAGGTTCGGGTATTGGAAGAGCCTCTACTTTAATTGGTTCTGAAGGATGGACTGTTGATTCTATTGGTGCTACTGGAAGTATTGTCTGAACTGCTTGTTGTTCAGGAGTCTCCAGATATGAAACGGCTGATTCTTGGATGTTTGGTTGTGAAGCACTTATTTCCTGCACTTCCAATTCAAGATCTGCAATTCTACTCTTTACATTTGCAATTTCTGCAGTTTCATGAGTAACACGCTCTATTACTTCATTTGTACATGAGTTCACAGTATCAAATGTGGTATCAGAGATTTCATTGCTCTTGGATTGTACTTTTGCATCAAATAATAACATCTTCGCAGACTTCATTTGTTCATCTAACTCGGTCAATCTTTCCTCAAGTTTGGCATTAATTTCACTTTGTGTTTGATCTAATGTTACAAGTTTTGACTTGTATTTTTCATGAATGATTTCTGCATCTGCTTTCATGTCATCATTTTCAGAAACAATATCAATCAATGCCTTTAGACGACGTAGAGTTAATTGTTTTTCACGAATGAGTCTTTGAGAGTCTAGTCTCCATTTTGGGATGAAAATAACAACATCATTTTGGACCACTATTTGTTCAAATTGGATTTGCTGTAATCCTTGAGAACCGCAGTCAACACCAAGTGATTGGATGCTACCATCGATGTCAGTTATTGTTCCTACGACTTTACCCATGAATGTTCCGTACATGTCTTTGACGTTCTTACCGATAATTTCGATATCGTCATTAGTCATATGAGGTTATTATGAGATTTGTATAACCGACAAAGTGTAAGTAATGTTATAGATTTTAGTAAGATTAATTTCACTAACTCAAAAGCATTTGATTATCAGTAATTTTAAAATTCAGAGTCATAATAGTAGGCTCATGATTCAAAGAGAAGAATTAGAACAAATATTGAATTTTGTAGCAAGTAGATGGATAGAACTTACAAAAGATCCTGATAGTAAAAATCTGGATAATCTACCAAGTGATTTTTGGATGAATTCTGTTGGTGGAAAAACTGCAAAAAAGGGATATTGGATTACAGCATTGATGTACACAGAAAACGAAGCAGATGCAATAGGTTTCAGAGAAGTGCTCTTAAGATGGCAAGCAAAAGGAAATGATAACAATAGAGACAAAGGTCCCGATCTAATTCAAATTGGAAAAAAGAAATAGACTATTAATAATTGAGAAATAGCATACATGTATTGTCAGAGTTTTCTAGTAAAGAAAAAAAAATTCTGTTAGAGCATTTTTCAAATACTGACAAGAAAGTATTTGCAATAATCACACCCAGACAAGTTGATCGTGGTGCATTAATGTCAAGATATAGTAGAACCAATAAAAGTATGAGACGAATTTTCCTAGATGAGTTTTTAAAAAATAAAAACAGAGGAGAAGAATTTTACAACAGAGTTCTTTCAGAATACGGTGATGACTCTGTTGCAGAATTAGGTGGAGCACAAATTGCTATTGAAGATTTATCAAACATTGCAGTGAAAAAAATTGAAGATAGGAGAATTGGGTTATCATACTTGGAAAAATCATCAAGATATGTTGCATGGAATAAAAAAGAAAAAGGAAAATACAGATTCTACAGAGATCCTGAAATTTTAAAGTCAAGATTTGCAGATATGTATGAAGAAACTTGTAATTTTTCATTTGATGTTTATTCAAAAAATATAGAGCCGATGATAAAGTACGTTAGAGAAAAATACCCCATAGAAAAATATAGCTTTAAAGATTCAACAAATGGAAAAGAAAAATTATTTTTCAAATTAAAAAATGAGGGGGATATAAAATCTGCCAATATGATTTACAAAGGTTCAACTAAAGCTAAAGCGCTAGATATTCTCAGAGGATTATTACCAGCATCAACTTTAACAAATGTTGGAATTACAGGTAACGGACGTGCCTTTGAATACCTCCTAACAGTTTTAGGCTCATCTGAACTACAAGAAGAGAAAGATTTAGCCACAAAAATCAAAAAAGAGCTTGATACAACAATCAAATCATTTGTTAGAAGAGTAGATGACAAATATGGGAAAACATTTCAAAAATATCTAAGAGATATTAAAAATAAATCAAAATCTATTGCTGTAAAAGAAATTAAGCCAAAGCCTACTAAGGGAATAATAACAAATCTTGTTGAATATGAATCAGAAAAAACTGCAATAGATAAAATTATTACAAGTATAATGTATGAGCAGTCACCAAGTACATCATATCAAAATATTTTACAACAAGTAAAAAAATTTCCAAAACAAAAGAAAAACAAAATAATTAATGAATTTATAAAACTTCGAACAAACAGACGTCATAGGCCATCAAGGGCATTTGAAAATATTTATTATACATTTGATTTATGTAACAATTTTGGAATGTTCAGAGATTTTCATAGACATAGAACATTAACTCTAGAAAGACAACTACTAACAACTGATCATGGATATAATATATCAAATGAAATAAAAATTCTTGGAATTGAGAAAGATTTTAAGGATTGTATGAATAAAACGAAGGAAACATTTGAGAAAATCAGAAAAATGTACCCAGAACAAGGACAATATGTTGTAAACTTTGCATACAACTATCCATATTTTATGAAATTTAATCTTAGAGAAGCTTGTCATCTAATAGAATTAAGAACGGTTCCACAAGGACATGCAGATTACAGACGAGTAGCACAACAAATGTTCAAACGTATAAACAATGTACATCCCAATTTAAGTAAAATCATAAAATTTGTGGATTTGAAAGAATATGATTTAGAAAGATTTGAATCAGAAAAGAGAACAGAAGAGAAAAGAAAAAATCTAAAATAGAAAAATATTCTAATATCAAGAGAAATTGTATAGATCATGACAGAAAAAATTGTAAAAACACATGAAGAGTGGAAAGAACAACTAAATCCTGATCAATATGAGATTTGTATCAACCATGGAACCGAACCACCATTTTCTGGAAAATATAATGATAGTAAATTGGATGGAGCATACAAGTGTGTATGTTGTGGAGAAGGCCTTTTTTCATCTGACACAAAGTTTGATTCAGGTTCAGGTTGGCCAAGTTTTTGGAAACCAATCTCAGAAGATAAAATAGAATACATTTCGGATACAGCGTATGGAGTAGCTCGTACTGAAGTTAATTGTAAGAAATGTGGAGCACATTTAGGTCATGTATTTGATGATGGGCCAAAGCCTACAAACTCTAGATATTGTATCAACTCAATATCATTGCAACATGAAAAAGATGATGATAAATGATTGTACGTATTAAAAGAAATTATCTCAGAATTTTATTATAATGCATCTACACCTGTTTGTGCATTTTTGATCTTTACGAGTTTATTAAGATTGTAAGTAAATATTACCCCGTCTCCTTTTTCACCAGTACTTGCAGTTTTTTGTATTATTTTGACAATATTCTCCTCATTCTCATCTGAACAAAGAATTTCTATTTTTGTTTTAGGAATCAAATCACTAGTCTTGTTTCTCAATCCTGTATGACCTCTATGAATTCCAGTGATTTGGACTTGGTATGATGAAAAAGTTGGAATTCCTATTTCAGACAGAGCATTTTGAATTTCATGTAAAACTGAATTTCTAACAACAGCCTCAATTTTTATCACAGGCGACTTTATTTTGACGTACCATAAAACGTTTCTCACCGTCATAAGTATTAAAATATCAAAAAAGACTTCTGAAAGTTATACCAAGTTTGATTTAAAGTTCAATTTTACAATAGTTTAATTACAACACGATTTTACCAAGTTTTGGATAAACATGCCATTTGATAGAGAAAGAGAAATGTTTGACGCAACTTGTGGTGACTGTGGAAATGAATGCAAGATACCATTCAAACCAAGAGAGGACAGACCAGTATATTGCAATGAATGTTTTCAAAAGCACAGAAATAATTAGTAAATTGTTTTAAGCATTATACATAATTAATTATATAAAAATCAAAAGTGTGATAAAATGAAATACAATTGTACACCAAAAAGGAATGAAGGATATTGAAAATAATACTGTGTGGATTTGGCGTTGTAGGTCAAAGTTTAGTTAAATTATTTGATTCAAGATCAGAAGATCTCTATGCAAAATATGGTCTAAAGCCAAGAGTAGTAGGAGTTTTTGATAGTAAAGGAAGTGCAGTAGATTCAACAGGATTAGAATTTATCAAGCTAGTTGATGTGAAGAAAAAGTTTGGGACTGTAAAAAATTATGCAAGTACAAAAAATACAATGTCAGGCATTGACATGTTAAAAAATTTAGAGGCAGATGTGTTAATTGAGACTACCCCAAGCAACTATAAAGATGCAGAGCCTGGAATGACGCACATTACAACTGCCATGAAAAAAGGTCTGCATGTAATTTCGGTAAACAAGGGCCCTCTAGCATTAGCATTTCCATCTCTCATGGAACTTGCCACATACAATCAAGTCATGTTAAAATTTAGTGGAACAGTTGGTGGAGGAACACCAATTCTGGACTATGCCAAAAATAGCTTAAATGGTGAAAGAATAACATCATTTTCAGGAATCCTAAATGGAACTACAAATTACATTTTATCAAATATGACTACTGGATTATCGTTTGATGAAGCGCTTAAAGATGCTAAAGACAGAGGATATGTAGAAGCCGATGAATCTTTGGATTTAGATGGTTTAGACGCTGCTGCCAAACTAGTAATTCTTGCAAACTGGATAATGGGAATGAAGGTTACAATGCCGGATATCAATTGTACAGGAATACGAAAGGTTACAACAGAAGATATCAAAAAAGCAGCCAAGAATAATTGTGCCATAAAACTAATTGCGTCATGTAACAAAGAACTTGTTGTAGAACCAAAAGAAGTGCCAAAGAACGATCCTCTTTGCGTTAATGGGACACTTAACGCAATTGCTTTTACTTCAGAGCACTCAGGTACTCAAACAATTATTGGGAAAGGAGCTGGAGGAATGGAAACTGCTAGTTCGATTCTAAGAGATTTGTTAGACATTAGACAAGAGATTGCAAAAAATTGAAATCAAATCTAGTCTCATATCGGAAAATTGAGAGTTATAATTAAGATTATAATTTCATGTATTGATTAGATTACATTTCTTCCTTTGCTGAAATTGTAAATGAAAATGCCTGTTCCTGAAAATGCAACAATAAATCCTATTATTGGAATGTGAATTTCTGGATGCTCATAAAATTGATAACCTATTGGGACAGTCTGAGTTAATATGATAGCATCCACATATAGAATTATCATGCCTATTGTCATTAATACAACCCCTATCTTTCCAAGTTGACTCTTTGATTTAGACAGATTGACTGACACGTCTTCTACCATGTTATGAAGTAAAATTAGTTATTCATAAGGAGTTCTGTAGAAATTATAATATTTTTGAGAGGATGAGAAAGGATTGTCATTAATTGTTTCGCCATACAGTCTAGCTTGCTTTTGACAAGTCTAGGTATGGAAAATTTTCTCACAAATGTTACACATAAATTTGTAAGGGCTAATTTGAATACATTCAATACATCTAATACATTCTTTACTTATCATACTATCTAACCATCATAAACTAATAAAAACATACATCGTTTTCTAGGTAACCTTGTATCTACTAAAGATAGATAAAAAGTAAACCTTGCAGGCACGAAGTTGATCCGAACTTATCCATCATCAATATGATGCTCTAAGAACCATTGTTTAGTAAAGTCTTCAGCATTTGTTTTTGTTAGATTCTTGTTTAAGCTCTTTGCGTCTTTTCTGTTTAGTGGTACCACCAAGATTATGTCCCCTTGGTAATTTCTTAGCCATTTCTATTCAATCTTCTCAATCTCAACATATAAGGCCATTGCTATATCCTCGTATGACTTTCCATGTTTTCGTACAATGATCAGTTTCATCTCTTCATCATCCTTGAGATATAGATTCTAGCTAGTGCGTCAAATCTTGCATCTGACTCTATAGAACCAAACTTTTCTCTAAAGGCCTCAATCTCTGCAAGTACTGTCACATATTGGAAGAGGCCAAGCTTAGACCTCCCCCAGTAATCACATACAAGAAGATGAGTGGTTCTATGTGGCCAATTCATTGTAAGATGTGTGAGTTTGTATGGTATTCTTCGTATTATCCAAAATCGTGTCAGAGATGCAAGTCAATCTTCTGGAATAAACCTGTAAAATTCCTAAAATAATATAATATTATTTACAAATCATGAAACCTGTAATAATTATCGTAATAGCAGTTTTTGTAGTTCTAGGTGTCTTAGTGGGATTACAGCAAATTGCACTATTACAAGCTGGAACTATGTTTGAAGAATATCAAACACAATTAGAAGAAGAACAAAGTCAGGTGATTGATCTTGAAGAAGAAATCATTGAAGAACTCGTTGAAGAATTCGTTGAAGAGGTCAAGATAGAAATTCAAGAACCAATGCAGAACCAATCTCCTCCGCCAGAACTCCAATTTGAGAAAGAAGAACCATTTACTAAAATTGAGATAATGTTTGGTGAATTACTAAACGACAAATTAGTACCTGTAATCTTTACTGAAGTAACAACTAATGCCAAGACTCTAGATGAGATAATGGTATGGAATTTTCAGCTGATTGATAATTCCGCAGGTAACCTAAGAGTTGTTTGGAATGCGCTCCCACAAGACAAGCGAATTGGGTATGAAATTACTGATGATGATGGACAAGATATTCGTATACAAGAAGATTTTATTTCAATCCCTTTTGATCTACACGGATACAAAATGGACTGTGGTTTGTTTCAAACAGTAACAGGTGAATCTGCACATCCTACGTTATTTAAAATAAAAAATAATACATCTACCATCTATGCCCAAAATTCTAGGATTGGAATCTATCCTGATTCTAATGGGGAATACTCTTTTGAGTTTGCATCAATTTTTAAAAACTATGTTTCATTCCCTGAAGACACTGTAGAAATTATTTCACAAGAGACTAAAGAATGTAAATTAACTCAAAATGTTGAAAATGATCATAACGGAAAATATGCAGACGGATATTATACTAAAATGACTTTTAGGTTTAATTAAAAATGAAAACTAGACTATTGGTAATTATTGGAATCATTGCAATTCTAGGAACTATTTTAATTATTTATGATCAAGGTACAGAAGAGATACAAAGTCAACCTGATCAATTAACAAAGGTTCTTGATTATTGTAAACAAAAAGGAACTGGGGTTGCCATGCATCAACCTGGTTTGAGTTATTCTAATGGAACTCATTACATTGACAACAATACTTGTGAATGGAAATTATTAGAAAATTATCCAGATTCAGATATACTTTGCATACCTGGGCAATACGTAGAGAATAACGAACATAGAATTAGAAATGGTACTCATATCTACAATAACGAAGCCTGTATGTGGGAAGAACTAGAAATTTGTACGGGATATTGTGGAGGAAAAGAAAATGAAAACATAGAATCTGAACGTAAAATCTTACAATGTTATGGTATTTTCAATTGTAATATCTCTAGCCAATACTTTGAGTCATGTATTGGTGCTAAAAAAAATGGAGTAACAATTGAACAACTATGCTTAGATTCTGATATTACAATAGATAACGGATGTGCAACTATTGTATTTCCAGATGGTACAAAAACAGTCAGTTGTCATTATGAGGTTTAGAAAATGAAAAGAACAACTATTGGTGCGATAATAGTTGTAATTTCAATAATTGCTTTCTATGGCATTATGGCTCTTTTGTTCAGATTCCTCTAAACTCTTTTCGTATAATTCCTAAAATAATAGAATGAGAAAGAGAATTTGTGAAACCTGTAATAATTAGTTAGATTCTAAACTCTTAAGTTCATAATTCACGCTTAAAATTCATGCCATTATTTTGTAAACAATGTGAAAGTAGAAGATTACCAGTGATGTTATCAGCAGGTAAAGAAACATTGTGGCTTTGCGAAAAATGTAAGAATTTTGTAAATAATGATGACTTCATTATCCGTGAACAAACAGAAGAAGAAAGACAAGAAATCAAAAGAAAATTAGAAGAATTTGAAGAATACGAAGCATCTAAAGATTAGATTCTAAACTCTTTTTGACAGATATTTATGACGTTGTTTGACGTAGTATGTATGGTAGATATTGTTGTTTGTTCAAATTGTGGTTTGTCGTATTCTACATCTGAAAATGCTTCATGCAGTCATTGTAAATTTAACACACATGTAAGAACCGAGAATTTTCAGT
>JADFLN010000045.1 GCA_022564385.1 Nitrososphaerota archaeon
TTTAACTTTTCTAATTGGAGTAAAGTCTAAAATTTAATCCTAATCTATTCTTTAGTAGCAGTTTGTATCAATGATTTTATTTTCATTATCATTTTAAAAAAATCTTCATTAGGTTCAATACTTGCAACAAATAAGTTGCTGTCATCTATTGGAATGCTAATTAAAGTAACCTTATCATATTCTAAAACTGAAGATTTTTCAAAACCAAGTTCATGAGAAAGATTTTGAGATTTTTCCCATTCCCACATTGAATAATGAATAGACATTTTCAATTCATCAGGGGACAAATATTGTTTTACTCCTACCTGTTCAAAATTATTAATTAGGACACCTTTAGTATTTACAACCCCAGTAAATCGGATTTTTGAATCTAATTCAAGAATATTTTTGCACAGTTTTTCATAATCCAATAAAATTTGTAGAAATATTGATTATTAAAATCTAATCAATTAAGAAGTAAATGATTAAATTCTAAATCTAAATAGTTTCAAGTTTTTCAATTCCAAAAACAAGACCATAATAATCTGAATAAGAAATATCAGTAATCTTAAGATTACATTTTTTTAAAATTTGTTCTATTTGGGAAAATTCTAATTTATCTTGATTTGTTTTGATTTTGATATGATCATCTGTCACTAATCGTTCCCAATCAGGATAAATATTCAATATAGAATCAAAAATTTCATCATACTCTTCAAAGTTTTTTTCATTCAAATTTATTTTCAACCACAAAATACAATTTTAAATCTTATGAATGATTCTTGTTTTAGGCATAGATAAAAAGAAGGGATTAGAATTCACATCATGGCTCACAGACCAGAATCTAATAAAAAACTATCAATTAAGACTAGGCTGATTTTCATTGCAATAATGTTCGTTATTATTAATTTAGTTTTCTATTTTGGGTTTGATTCTTCTGAGGAATCAGAATCCACAGTTGAAATAGATGATAGAAATTTACTGAACTTTGAAAAAAATCCAGACGTGGAGCAAGAAATGACAATTTCTATCAATCCATAACCGGTATTGTGTTATCCATCTAGAAATGATGATGCATTTGCCTTTGTTCTAGTCCTTCTTGCTCAAAGTGATTGTGAGTTTTTCCACCATCATGATGAGCATGAACTGTTCCATCAATATGACAATGTGTGTTATCAATCAAATTCTTCATGAATACATCATCTATGTTGAGTAGCATGTTGGTTGTCTCAACGGCAGTTTTGAAAACTTGTTGTTTTACCACTACTGTTTCTATGATTTTAGATGATGACATGTCAGAAATTTTTCGAGTATTGGAATTTATCCCATACCATTTTATTTTCCCATTAGACTTTGCAAATTTTGCTCGCAATTGTGTTAGTGTATCTAATAAATCCATTCCTAGATTCTGTGCCAATGTCAATGGTATTTCTTCTAGAGAATCTGCAAAGTGCTCTATTGCGATTTGTTCCTTACCTTCAACAGTTACAGCCCTCTTTCTAATTTTTTGTGCTATTATACCTTCAACTGAACCAGCACCATACACAATGAATGGATTTTCAATAAAATTTCTTAATACATAAAATGCATTCAAGGCATTTCTGTGAAATTCATCTAGATATCGTTTTGAGTTTGCTCTTAATAGCAAAGTTACAGATTTAGGATTATTACCACCTTCTACAAAAACCATTTTGTCTTCTCCTACAGTTTTTTCATAAACTCTTTTTGCAAAACCTAATTCATCACTAGATATTTTCTCAAAATTTTTACAGGTCTTAGCACCAGTTGCTTTTTCTAGCCACCATAAATCATTATATTTTACTCTCCGCATAGAGATAATACCTTTTTTGGCAAGAGCCTCTTGAACGAACTCATTCACCCCTTTTCTAGATATTACCACATTAGCTCCTGAATCTACAATATTTTTTACAAGCACAAGCAAGTCTTTGTTCTCTTGATCAAGAAATTGACTCATTTGTTCAGGTGATTTTATTTCAATCTCTGCCTCGGTTCTTGTCCTCATTGTTTCTAATGACTCGTTTATTAACAAAATCTTGGCGTTCTGGATAGTTCTAGGCATTGCTGAACTATCTATTGTTTTGTCAATCACCGTACCTTTAATCAATTGTATCTCTGAAGCATTTCCTATTTTTTCTTCAATCTTAATGTCGTCAATATCTATCTGTCCCTTTTCCAAGTTAGATATACTACATATCGCCTCGATGATGATATCTACAATCTTTGTATTTTCTTCTTGTAAATCAAAAATTGCTTTTCCCTCTAAACAGGTAATCAGTAATTGCTTCATTGTTTCGCTATCTCTTCTGTTTGATTTTATCTTGATTTCATCTAATATTTCTAAAGCATAGTCAAGACTTCGCTCATAACCTCTTGTAATGGTAGCAACAGGAATTCCAATTTTTAATAATTTTTCAGCATGACTAAGTAGACTACCTATCAAAATAGCTGCTGATGTGGTACCATCTCCAACATGAGTATCAACGGTATTTACAGCCTCAATTACAGATTTAGCTGCTGGATGATCAACATCAACTTTTCTTAAAAAAGCACCACCATGAGATGTAATGGTATCTTCTCCAAGAATATCGATATACACTTTCGCCATACCACGAGGACCAAAAGATGTTTTGACTATTTCTGTAACAAGTTTGCCTGAAATTAGATTATACATTTGTGATTCTTGTAATCCAACACGTGAGATATCTTGACCAAGTAAACCCGGATATTTCATCACTTTCAGCATTCTTTTAGATATTAAAACATATTTCCTGACAAATTTAATTTATCAAAAATAAAGAACGTAAAATCAATCTAACAATAACTTCTTCATTATTTGATTTTACTACGTCGTATTCTTACTTGTAATGTCTTCATCAGGTCCAGGTGTGTTAGAGTCTGGTCCTCCAGCACTTGTTGCTGTAGTATCTTCTTTGAAGTGTTTCAAATCTTCTCCTGAAATAACATCTTCTTCTGGTGGTGAATAGTCACGTACATCATGTCTTGCTTTTCCTGGATACTTGTTTTGGGTTGCAAGTGCTACTACTATGAACAAGGCAAACGCAATGATTGGAGGTATTATTGTATCCAATCCTGCCCATTCTTCTGGCATTGTAAAGAAGAAGATTAATCGTATTAGTGACCCAACAATAAGAGACACGACAGCTGCTGGCATGTTTGCTTTTTTCCAGAATAACCCAAATGTTAGAGGGGCAAATGCTCCGGCAAAAACTATGTCGAATGCTAAGATAAGATAAATTCCAGGGGCAGGTATGAAATAACCAATTGCCGTTCCAACTACCATCATTGGAATAATTACAATACGAGTTACTTTGAGTAGTTGACTATCACTCCAATTTGGCTTTTGCTGCCATCGTCTCCTAATTATTCTCTGCATCATATTTCTAGAGATTACACTTGAAATTGCTAATAGACCTCCGCTGGCAGTAGACATTGATGCACCAACAACTCCCATCAGAATTGCTGCACCTATTGCAAATGGCATAAATTCTGTAGATAGCATTGGCAATGCTAAAGCCGGATCTATATCTATGGGGAGATAATAAAATGCTACAATTCCGAGCATGCTGGTAGGAATTACTGTAAACATTGTTAGTGCTCCTCCCATTATTGCACCTCTTTGTGCTGTTTTTGGATTTTTAGCTGAAAATACTCTCTCCATAAAGTCAAGCGCAACTATATCACCCAATCCTAGAGCAAGAATTGCTCCCCAATTTATCAACGCCCCATTAGCAATGTCGTATAATCCCGACAGGTCCATAAATTCTGGTGGAGCGTTGTTGTAAATGACATCCCATGGCGTGTCTGCATAACCTCCGTAAAAGAAAAGGAACCCAGCCCAGAATGCACCTATTGCAAGATAAACTTGGAATAGATTTGTGTATGCTGATGCAAACAGTCCACCAGCAACTGTGTATATCATTACTACTATAGCTGAAATTGCAATACCATAGAAATAATTTATGCCGAAAACAATTTCCAAAATAAATCCACTCGCAGCTAAATTACCTGCAACAAGAATTAGAAAACTAATAATCATAAGAATACCCGAAAGTCCTTCTGCTCCATTTCCAAATCTCCTAAAATAGAAATCAGGTAATGTAACCATTGACATTTTGTTTAGTGGTTTAGCATAGAATGCTGCTGTCATAAACAAACACAATCCTAAACCTATTGGAATAACTGCTCCAGCCCAAAATCCAAATTCAAATACAAGTGCAACATTTCCTAACGATGAATTTCCATCAACGGCTTGTGCTGCAAGCATAGTTCCAACCATAAACAAAGGTAGACTTTTTCCTGCAACGATCAATCGTTTACCGCTATTTTTGACTAGTTTGCCTGCAAATACACCTACAACAAGCGTAATGAGAATAAATATAGCAACGGCAATGCCAAAGCCATCCATCTCCACCATTACTTGATTGATTTTACCAAGCTATATTAGTATTGAATTTTTCAAGTATAGTACGTTTTGTGAGGAATATTTTAGACGTATAGTACATTTAACCAAATAATTTGTGTAAATTTCATAGTTTTAACAAAAATTTTACTTTAAAGTATGTTATTTTGCAAAATAATGAAGTTATGAATTTCTTAAATATGGATCATAAAAATTTCTAGTTAAATAATTATTAATAAAATTTAACTTTAATTTTAAATTCAAAATCTTATTAATTTAATCTTCTCAGACATTATGTGGATAAACAATATGCTGTTGCAGTAATTCTAATTATCTTAGGATTTGGTTTAAATCAATCTGGCTCATCCAATCCATTTCACAGCGGTTTAGGTATAGGAATTATAGCAATGGGAACATTTTGGGTGTTAATTCGATTAATCAAAGAATTGAAAAAAAAGTAATCTTAACACGATTAGTTCACAAAATAATATTAACATTAAGCAGATCTATTTAGCATGCCTGGAAAAGGATATTCAACATTTGGTATGAAACCTGTAATTACAGCCAGACTACAAGAAGCAACCGATAAGAGTTATCCTGGAATGTTTCTGCCAAGTACATTAATCATTATGATGAATGAAATTAAGAGGGGATATTATTCAGTTGAATCTCATAAAATAAAGTTGGATCTGTCTGGCCGCTATTACACCATAACAATTAGATCTGATGTAAAAGAATGGTTAGTAGAAAATCATGAAAAACTTGGGGAAGAATATGAAGAAAGATACAATGTAAAATGCTTTACAAAATTTGTGAGTTATTTTATCATTAACATGCTTGAATCAAAAAGTGATGCTCAAAACCATGCCATTAGTCTAAAGGAATCAGATTTTAATTGGCTTCAACAAGAATATAAAAAACAGAAAAAGAATCCTGAAGGAATTACTAGCTTTGAACGATTTGCAGACGTCTACATTAATGATTTACTTGGAAAGATTAAAGCAGCAAAAGAAATCCTAACACTGTAAATTTTATTTATTATAATCAGAATTTATAAAACATTAAAAAAATTAGAGTGGAGTCATTGTATCAATTAATCGTGCATTAACAACATGACCATCTTTTTCTTGGATTTCAAGGTCTACAGTATATTTCAAACCATCGATCATGAAATTAACTTGAACATCCCAAGATACTCTAGGTCCTTTTTCTGGAATTTGAAATGTCGCATTTATTCTGAAGTCACTCACATCACCATATAATGCATTAATTATTCTACGGGATTCTCTATCTATATCCTCTTTTGTGCTAACACTCTGCATTACTATTCATGCAAAGAACGAATATAAAAATATTCTAAATTTAATTTTCATTTTTTTCACAAAATATCATAATTTTGAAAGTATTTTTAAAAATGAATTTTTGTTCGTTTTGTCTAATTCTCCTTGTACTTTAAATCTGTGAAAAATTGCAGTTTGATTATTTGGATCAAGTTCTATTGCTTTGTCATACCATTTTAGAGATTCTTCATATTTTTTTAATAATAAAAGCAATTTTCCTTTGTAGCTTATCGCATATACATAATCTGGACTGATTTTTAATGCTTTTTCACAGTATTCAAGCGCCTCATCATATTTTTTTGAGTGTTCAAGAAACCACACCATACTACACAAAGCAACGACATTTTTTGGTTCAATCTGTAATGCACATTCACAGTAAAATCTTGCTTGACCAAACTTTTTCAAGGAAGACAAAGACACACCTTTACTGTAAAGTGCACGAACATTATTAGAGTCATATTCTAAAATTTTATCAAAGCATTCTATGGCCTTTTTGTATAGACGAGTTCTATCAAAAACTATTCCTTTATTGAATTGTGCATCAGTACATTTCGAGTCAATTTTTAAAGCCTTATCATAAAATTCAAAAATATCTTTGTTCGAAAAGCCTGCAAAATCAAGTGTCCACCCCTTAGCCACTAGTGCTTTAGTATTTTTAGTATCTATCTCTAAAGCTTTGGTGTAAAATTTTATTGCTTCTTCATGTTTGCCTTGTTTTGTACGCTTTTGTCCTTTTTCATATAAAATATCAGATTGTCTAGAATCTTCGTCAATAGCTTTTTGTAAGAATGACATTGCCTCTGAATTTTTATCCAGTCTTCCCAAAATCAAACTTTTAGCATAAAGAGCAGCAGAGAATTTAGAATCATTCAACAAAACTTGATCAATTATTTTTAGAGATTCTTCTTTTTGACCTAATTTGCTCAAACATAGGCTCATTGATGTTAACGAATCAGGAAATTGTGAATCAACTTCAAGTGATTTTTTTAGAGAAGATATTGCTTCTTCGTATTTTCCAATCTTTTCAAGTGCAAGACCTTTGTTGAATAATGCATCTAGATTTTTTGGATCAACAGATAATACATTATCATAACAAATTATAGCATTTTGAAAATGTTCCATTTTATACAATGTTGTACCTTTGTGAAATTGAGCTACAATATTTTCAGGTTCTAGAGAAATAGCTTTGTTAAATTTTGAAACAGCTTTTTGGAATTGACTGTAATAAACTGCTGTTAATCCTTGATTAAGAAAATACCAAGCATTTTTTGAATTTTGCAGTATCACGGATATTTCACGCAAATACTATTTTTATAGTTAAAACGTATATTACATATTAATTGATTTTTTTTTGACATATGACAATTATTCATAATTAAAATATAAGATACGTACTTTACTTGAAATCTTTAATTATCAAAGTTGTGAATAGAATTTGATTTAAAATGGGCATGGAATTTTATGGGGATGATTTTCAAGGTGCAGATGTTGCGCCATTTATTGGAATCAATACGTTTTTGCATTTACCTTGGATAAGGACACACAAAGAATTACTTGAAGCAAAACCAGATGTTGCAATTATTGGAGAACCATTTGACTTTGGCACCACAATTCGTCCGGGAGCAAGATATGGACCAAGAGCAATTAGAGCTGCATCTACAATTCCATCACCACCATTTGAGCGATTCAATATTGAAACTGGTGCAGACCCATTTGGAACTTTTCGAACAGTAGATTACGGTGATGTTATCGTTTCACCAGGTGATGTAATAGAATCACACAAGAGAATGACCATTAAAGTCAAGGAAGTGTTAGAGGCAGATGGTATTCCTGTAATGCTTGGAGGAGATCATTCAATTACTTATGCAAACGTGAGAGCATTTGCTAAAAAATACAAAAGCATTGGCATGATTCATTTTGATACCCATGCTGATTGTGCCCCACAGGGACTAACTGGATTCAAGTATGATCATGGAGCACACATTAGAAGAATTATGGAGATGGGTTGTCTAAAAGGAAAAAATTATTCGCTTGTGGGTCCAAGAGGGTATTGGCCAGGACGTGACTTGTACAAGTGGATGTCAGATCAAGATTTTCAATGGTTTACAATGCTTGATGTTGAAGAATTAGGAATTGATTACATTGCAAAGGAAATAGCTGACAGAGCAAATGATGGAACAGATGCAGTCTATCTCAGTTGGGATATAGATTCTTTTGATCCTGCTTATGCACCAGGTACTGGAGAGCCTGAACCAAATGGACTCACATCAAGAGAAGGCATTAGAATGATACGTCTATTATCAAAATCATTTGATCCAGATAGATTTGCAATGGATTTGGTAGAAATTGCTCCAGCATATGATGTAAGTGATTCAAGTTCTTACAATGGTGGCATCACATCAGGATTGGGACAAAGACTAGTCATAGAACTTTTAGCTGGATTGTCATTAACAAAAAGAGGTTTGGATGGAGGAGATCCTGTAAGACCACACGATTATCGCGGTACTGGAAACACATACAGTTTTGGAAAGCCACGTGCTGAAATCCCAAAGAGAGATTAATGAAAATTGAAGTGTCGATACAGGGAGATCCGGATATCAAACCAATTGCCAAAATATTTTATTATGAAAAATCTGATGAACTAATTTTCTTTGAATCTACACAATTAACCAAAAATCGCCTTTTAAACAATATGCGATTAAACATAAACGAAGCACTTGGATTGTTTGTTGCACATATTATAACTTCTTTAAATGAACACAAAACAATTAAAGAAATTCAAAAACAAATACCAAAGATCCTTTTGCCACATCAAGTTATGATTGGAGTTCCTGAAGGCTTGAGAAAATTGACTTTTACAATTACAACAAATAGTAATAACAGTGAGCAAATATCTATCACAACACCCATACGTATTGATCAGTATTTTCTTGATGAACAGAAACAGATAGCATAAAAGTGGTGAAATGATTGATTGACACAATAATTGTAATGTTGCAAGCCAATAATCCTGTTTTAATCATAGTTGCTGGTCTGATGATTGGACTAGTACACGCTTTCGAGCCTGACCATCTGAGTGCAGTTTCCACACAACTATTAAAAAATAATAATAATACAAGTAGTTCAAGAAAACTAGATTTTAGAAAACTAACCATCATATCATCTTTAAGAGGAGCACTTTGGGGAATGGGACACACATCCAGCATCATTCTAATTGGTCTAGTGATTGCAGGTTTATCATTAAACATACCTGATGATTTTTTTGTTAGTGCAGAAGTTGTAGTTGGTTTTATGTTAATTATTTTAGGAATTTTTACATTTACAAATAAAAGTATTTTTAAACAAAAACATATTCATCCTCACAAACATTCAAACGGAATATCACACACACATTCTCATAACCATAATGAAAATCACATACATGGTCATAAAGCATATCTAATTGGTTGTATTCATGGAATTGCTGGTAGTGGCGGTCTTGTAGCATTAACGGCATCTACAATGAATGGTTTTGATATGATAATTTATTTTTTAATTTTATTTGGTATGGGAAGCATAATTGGAATGACTGTCGCTAGTGGAGTAATAGGTTTACCATTTATTTTCTTTTCAAAAATGAGTTCTGTAACTAAATACATAAGATATGCAATAGCTAGTATAACTTTCATAATAGGAATCAATATTGTATTTTCAATCGGAGTAGATAATAATTTATTTTCATTAAACTAAACACATAATTTGAAAAGTTTTAAAACAAGTTGTAAAGTCGAGTCATTGAGAGTTTATCTGCAGGATCTACAGTTACAAGTTTTCCATCAACTTTTACTTCATATGTTTCAGGATTGACTTCAATGTTTGGAGTAAGATCATTATACAGCATGTCTTTCTTTCCAATAGAACGACAGTTTTTCACAGCAACTAGTTTCTTTTTTGAATTAATTTCTGATGCAAGACCTTTGTCCAGTGCCAGTTGTGATGTGAAAGTTACAGAAGTAGAATATTTTGTTTGGCCAAGTGCTCCAAACATAGGACGATATAGTACGGGTTCAGTAGTAGGAATTGATGCATTTGGATCCCCCATAAGAGAATATGCAATAAAACCACCTTTAATGATCATCTTTGGTTTGACTCCAAAGAATTGAGGAGACCAAATTACAATATCAGCTAATCTTCCAGGCTGCAGAGAACCAACATAATGAGAAATACCATGAGTTATGGCAGGGTTTATTGTGATTTTGGCAAGATATCGCTTTACTCTGAAATTATCATTTCGAGTATTGTCTTCTGGGAGTGCACCAGTCATCTTTTTCATTTTATCAGCAGTCTGCCAGTTTCGTGTTGTAACTTCTCCCACCCTGCCCATTGCTTGACTATCTGAAGACATCATACTCAACACACCAATATCGTGTAGTACATCCTCCGCTGCAATAGTCTCTCCTCTAATTCTAGATATTGCAAATGACACATCTTCAGGAACTGATGAGTTTAGATGATGACAAACCATCATCATATCAAGATGCTCTGATAGCGTATTTACTGTAAAAGGTCTTGTTGGATTTGTAGATGATGGAAGTACATTTTCTTCACCTGCAATTTTTAGAATGTCCGGAGCATGACCACCACCAGCTCCTTCAGTGTGATAAGTATGAATTGTTCTTCCAGCAATTGCTTCAATGGTATCATCAACAAATCCACATTCATTTAGAGTATCAGTGTGGATTGCAACTTGAGTGTCAGTTTTGTCTGCAACTCTCAAAGCAGAATCAATTGTAGCAGGAGTTGATCCCCAGTCTTCATGTAATTTTAGTCCACAAGCACCTGCTTCAATTTGTTCAAGTAATGCAATTTCACGAGAATCGTTTCCCTTTGCAAGAAATCCAAAGTTCAGCGGTA
>JADFLN010000136.1 GCA_022564385.1 Nitrososphaerota archaeon
GAAAAGTACGTCATAGATGCGATGATGACTCAAACATTACAAGAAGAACGTATGTTTAACACAGGCTTTGTCACTTTTCAGTCAAAAGGTTATAAAGCTTTGTCAGTGTTGTTTAGACTTTATCATAGATATTTTACAAATTTCATACAATTGAAAGAGGGATAGAATTTCCGCTACTGTCCCATGCAAAAATAGAATCATCATCATATGGAGATTTCACAATTAGTGAAACCAATCCAAAAAAGTTATTTGAATCAGTTACAGATGGTTCTGCTGAACCACTTGGATGTGAATGAACAATTCCAAGATAGCTCATATCAAATGGTAGAAACGAATGAGGAAATCCAGCAAATGTTGGTCCAGCCTCACTGAAAGGAGGAATTACAAGTGCATCTATTTTTATTTCTCCATTTTTTGATTTTCCCTTTAGTATCAAAATTGCCTCGTTTGGATGTTTCATTTGACAGTATGATAAGATGCTATCAAGTGTATTTTTTTGTAGTAATACTTTACGTTCAAATTTTTTCTTCTTGGAAAACATAGAATTTCTTCAATTTAGAAGTAATTTAATTTTAAGATGGTAGGATAGTGTATTTTGTATTTGAAAATAGTCTTAGTTTCTCTTCAATTTCAGATACAAGATGGGGTAACTTTAAATCAATTTCATCCAACTCGCCTTGAAAAGTTTCAGATTTGATTTGTGAATCTTCCTTAAATGAGGTATTTTTAACTAATTCACGTTCCAAAGATACAAGTTCATCAGAGTTAAGAGAATTTAGATCATTTTTCATCTTTTTGTACTTTTCTAAATATTCTGAAATCTGTTTTACAAATCCATCAAGTGCTTCTTCAGTTTCTGTAATTTGAGACAACGATTTGTCAGCGTTCTTTACAGAAATAGAGCCAGAAGAAATTCCTCTTCTAACATTTTCTAAAATCATAATAATAGATTCCTTGTTTTGTGGAAGAAGTACATCAAATGGTTCCTTGACTAGTTTAGTCAAGAGATTTTTTTGTTCTTTATCTAAAGAAGAACCATACTCATATCTACTCAGAGGACGAGAAATTTTTGTAAATTGTATATCAATTTCATTTTTAATTTTTAATTTTTGAGTACTAAACATATCCAATGTATTTTTTAAATCAAGATACTTTTTGTAATTATCTGAAGACTTTATCCTTTCAATTGAATTATTTATTGATGTAATTTTTTGATCTAGTAACTGTGTATTTTGGTTTACGTTGTCAATCTTGTGATTTTTTTCTAGTCGAGTCTCCTTTAAGGTTTTAATGTGATTTAGTGAATCAAGTATTTCATCAGAAGTTGATTTTGTAGAATCATAATTTTTTAGTAGGTCATGAATCTCAGAATGGTTTGTATTCATTATTTCAAGATTACCTTTTAATTGATTTGCGTATTTTTTTGCAAAGATATGGATAACTCTAGTTTGTCTTCCCAAGACATCACCAAGTTTTTTAAGAATTTTATTTAGAGTAAAGTCTAGTTTTTTTGCATCATCAATAGATAAGATTTCTGGAAGATGCACAACATCTTTTTTGATGACATCAATTACTTGTTTTTTCCCCCTATCCACAATAGTAGAAAGATGTTTGTCAATATTGTCAACTTGGAGGCTGTCTTTTTCAAGAACAGTGCCTATTTTTATCAAATCTTCTATTAAGGGTTCGGTATTATTCCTTAGATGATTTAAGTCAGATAATATTTGAGATTGTCGTAATTGATTAAGTTCAGCTAGAATTTTGTGAACATCAGAAAGTTGAATCTCTTTGTTCTGAGGAGAGTTTTCCATAAGATTCTCTTCATGTTTCTTTTTTCCCCATCCAAACACCATTTGATAGTATAATTTAATGGGGATTAAAAACGGTTGGACAACTAAAATTTAAAATCAGTTAGAGTTTGGATAATAATATGTCAAATACACTAAAAAAATCATTTCATACAGGTACTGTGAAAAAAACAATTACGATTAAATCATCAAAAGATAAAGTTTGGAGAAAAATTAGTAACATTGTAGGATTACCAACGTGGGTAGTTGATGTAAAAAAGACAGTTTATCTTTCTAAGAAAAGAAGAGATGTTGGGGCAATTCGATTAATCACATTTGCAGATGGAAGTAAAATTGAAGAGCATATTATTGCATGGAAGAATAAAGAGTATTTTACATATATTGCAACTGAAGGCTTGCCATTAAGAGCATATGTTGCAACAATTTCATTAAAAGTAAAATCAAAAAAGATTGTTCAGATAACATGGCAATCTTATTTTAACAGCAAAAAGATGTCTGAAAAACAGTTCTCAGAATTTTCAGCATTTATGGGTTCATTTTATGAGGCATCACTAAAAAATCTCAAAGCATTACTTGAAAAATAACACGAGTTTCAAGTCAAAATCTAAATATGATAAATCAAGAAAAAAGGTATGGGCGATATGCGATTTACCATGATTGGTATTGCATTAATTTTTGTAGGATTTATTATTCTGGGAGTATTTGGACATAATTATCAGGCTGCAACTTTAGAATCTAATGAGTTTGGAACATGTTATGAGTATTCTGATAAAAAAGCTCCAGTTGAAATCAAATGTTCGTTTAAGATATTTAATCAAACACTATTCTTTGCATTAATTATTGGGTTTATTGGTGCAGGAATCATTGCGTTAGTCAAAGGGGTACGAGGAAACTGGGATAATAAGGTAAAGCCAGAAGATATTGTAGGTCCAGGAAGAAGAGAAAACGAGGATTCGAAAAAGGACTAAATAAACAAGTTTATGA
>JADFLN010000046.1 GCA_022564385.1 Nitrososphaerota archaeon
AGATGTGTTGACCTTTTGTCGATTCAAACATTAGTCACAATATCTATGGCATTTGATAATTTTGTTTCAGGTAAAGCAAAATTAAGAATTATTACAGGCCATAGATTTAGAGCAGCAGATCTCAATCTATTTACAAAAATATTTGATGAAAAATACACAAAATCGTTTAAAGGAAAACAAATCAAAAATACCAAAATTGAAAAAATTGCAAAACTTTTTGACAACGGCCAAATTGAAATAAAGATTGCAATCACAAATTCAGAACAAGTTGCAAATTCATTTTCAGAGAGAATTGGAATATTTAGAGATGAGGATGATCAGGTTGTTGCATTTACTGGTACTTCTAGTGAATCATTCTCTACTCAAACAATAGATTTTGAATCTGTTGATGTGTTTACATCATGGAATGATAAATCAAGGGTTGAAAGAAAGATGAAAGATTTTGAGGATCTGTGGGAAAATAACACAAAATATGTTCAAGTTTATGATTTTATGTATGCAATAAAAAATAATCTTTTAAAATATTCATCAGAGTGGTTATTACAAGATTAAACCTGAAATGACTCTTCTAATCTAGCTTTGTTTTCATGGAAATTCATTCTGTTGATTTTATAGTAGATAATCTCACCACGACGTTCAATGACGGCAATTATTGGTTCTTTGCCCATCTGAGTAATTTCTTCAACCTTCTTCTGTAAATTACCCATCTTTTCTTGTTGTCCTTCATTAAGACCGAAGATTAGAAATTTTGCACCCTTTTCTCCAAAGTGCCCTCGTTCATAAACTCGAAAGTCCGAACCAAAACCAAATCCATCCTTCACAACATAACCACGATTTCGAAGATCTCTATATATCAAAAATTTGGTTAGAATTTCAGGGTCTGTTTTTTGACAAATATTCATGAAAGAGTTGAAATCAAATTGTTTTTTTCCTTTCTTTAAAATTAATTTTTTAACGTATAGCAAATAGAGGGTCTCAAATTGTTTTAGGAGTAATTTTTCTTTTTCGATTTCTCCGTATCCCTTTTGTTCAAGTTCATGAATCATATTCTTATCAGAGATGTAAGTTTGACTTGAAATCATCTCACCCTTAACCAAAGGAGTTTCTTCCATGATGAAGAGAAATCTAAAGGATTTCCATATA
Organism: Nitrososphaerota archaeon; assembly: GCA_022564385.1. GTDB lineage: Archaea > Thermoproteota > Nitrososphaeria > Nitrososphaerales > Nitrosopumilaceae > Nitrosopumilus. The sequence continues at coordinate 1,144 of JADFLN010000046.1, forward strand.
AGTATTGGAGTACACGAACAAATGCTGGTTAACCGTTAAAATATGGGCATTTTGGTTTGAGGGTATTATGCATGGTGCCAATTATAGAAGAGGAAGAGGGCAAGCTTATACCAGAAAAGAGTACATCAAAGGTAAACCACAAATAAAAATTGCAAAATTTCAAGGTGGTAAAAGAGGAATATATGAATATCGTATTCAGTTAAGTCTCAATGAAAAACTTCAGATTAGACACATGGCAATAGAAGCAACCAGATTGGCAGCAAACAAAACATTAGAAAAAACAACTGGAGAAACAGGTTATTATTCTAGACTTAGAATTTATCCACACATTCTTCTAAGAGAAAACAAACAGATTGCAACTGCTGGTGCAGACAGAATTTCAGAAGGAATGAGAAGATCATGGGGTAAAGCCACAAGTTTAGGTGCAAGAGTAAGACAAGGACAATGCATAATGGAACTATATGTTAATGGAAAAGATCATTTAGAGGCAGCAAAGAAAGCACTTCATGGATCATGTGTAAAATTACCAGGTACACCATTAATCACAGTGTTAGAATGGAACAAGTCATCACCATAAATTTTCTAAATCAGATTTCTTAGTTTTAAGTAATTCTAAAAATTCTTCAAATTCTTCTTTAGTGGGTTCTCGATTAAGAATTCTTTTAGATTGATAGTAAAAGGAGTTATAAATTCTCCCCACAATAACACCTAAAGTAAATGATTTTGAATCATCTATGTTTGAAAGCAATTGAATTAATTGTTTGATTTCATCCTTGTTTAAAATTGTGTCTTGAATTTTTTGTTCCATCTTCTTTAGAAGAATTTTATCCATATTGTATCTTGTTTGAAATAGTTAAAAACAGTTTAATATCCAAATTCTGACTCTAGGATTGTTGCAGTTATAGTACAGTTCGGTTAATATTCTAGCTTGCCAAGTTAGTGACCCGGGTTCAAATCCCGGTAACTGCACCACTTATCTATGATTTTTTTGCTAATCCATTATGAATAATTTCTAGAGCATCATGAGCTTTTTCGGGACGAGGTAATTGAATCATAAACACATTATCTTTTCCGTAATGAGAGTGTGGGGAAGAAAGTGCAAGCATTGATGTTTTTGCAAGAGATTCAAAAAATGAAAGATCAGTTTTTGCATTGATTAGAAATTTTTCAACAATATTTCCTTTTGAAAATGTTAAAACAACTTCAACAAAAACATTCCCAAATCCATCTTGTAGAATATTTAAATCAGTATTAATCGATAGAGATTGCCCAGCAACTTTTGATAGCATCTCATCATATTTTTTCTCTTTAATTATGATACAGGGAGTTGTATTACCATCAAAATCAAAAGTGGTAATTCCATCATGGACTTGATCAAGCAGTCTCTTTAATTCATCAGACATTTTCTTTTTTTTCTGCTGCAGGTATCATTTTATCACCAGCTTTCATCAAAAAGGGAGTAATAATTGCGGTAATTATAGAAATCATACCCATCATAGGGAACAAGAAAGCACTAACTGCACCCATATCGGCTCCAACCTTTATAATTACAATTGAGAATTCACCTCTTGGAGCAGCTAAAGAAAATGCAGAACGAAGTGCTGTACCACGTTTTTGTCTAAATATTATATTTCCAAGAATATTGCCTCCAAATTTCATGCCAATAGAAACTGCAATTAAAACAATAGCAATCACAATATAATTTTCAAGTTGAGAAACATCCATCAATGCACCAACAGAAATAAAGAATATTGCTACAAACATGTCTTTAATTGGACTAGCCAATAATTTTGAAACTTCGGCTGATTTGGATTCAGCAACAAGAACTCCTGCCAAAAATGCCCCAATCGCTACTGATAATCCCACAATGTTTGCAAATAAGGCATATCCGAAACAGAGACCAAGAACACTAAGTAGCAAAATTTCACGATGTTCAGTGGCTGCAACTCTATCAATTAGTGGGGGAATCAAACGAGTTCCAATAGTAAATGTCCCAACAATAAGAGCAATTGCAACTGCCACTACTGCAATAATAGATTCTATTGATACAGTTCCAACTAAAGCAATAGATTGTAATGAGGAAATTAGAATGACTGCAATTACATCTTCAACAATTAAAATACCTAGAACAAGTAAAGTAGATTCTTTTTTGATTTGTCCCGTATCCTCAAAAATCTTAACAATAATTGCAGTACTGGATATTGATAATGCAGCTGAAATAAACAATGCATCCATAAATTCAAGCCCAAGCATACTAGCTGTGAAAAATATAACACCCATTGTTGAAAACAATCCTATATTTCCAATCCCAATTGCCTTACGACCTATACTTTTAATTTTTGAATATGGAAATTCAATACCTATTACAAAAAGAAGTAAGATGACACCAATTTCAGCAAAAAGATTCAGTGCCTCAATATCAGATAAAATTCCTACACCTCCTAAACCAACACCATTAGGACCGCCTTCAGGTAAAAGCCATGACCAAAATGGCGATAGAGGGCCAAGCAACATTCCTGCAAATAGATAACCAATGATCAAGGGTTGTTTTATTTTAAAAAATGCAAGTGTAACTACAGCACCAATAATCATGATAAAAGCTAAATCAGTGATAAAACTAGTGTGAGGAAGTTCAGGAGTAATCTGTTCAATTAAAGTGGTAACAGTACTATTAAGAGAACTTTGAATTCCACTTGTGTCTAATTGAAGTGGAATTAATTGCATAATATTATTTTTAATCAAATTTGTTTAAAAATGATCACAGATTAAAAATTTAGAAATTTAATCATAAAGAAAATATTGAAAACAGGCTCAATGATTTTGATTATGTTTAACCTCTTTATGCCGAATCAATCATAATCCAAATGCAGAATGATGATTAGGTCAACTAAATAAAATGTAGAGATATGACCTGGGGTATCTGACTGCACAATTGGTTACTTTGTAATTACCTGATTATTAATAGTACGGTACCGTACCGTACTATATGATTGAATGTGAATATTGTCCAAGAGGATTCATTGAAACAGCAAATGGTTTAGCTGAAAAAACCATTCATGAATTACTTCATGAGCCACAAGTTGTAAACAAGTAACTCTTTACATTTTTTATTTTACCCTCAACTTTTTTATCATCAAATTTTTAATTTAATTATATGGTTGAAAAGACTGTAAAGAAAAAAATAACTAAAACAGTAAGGAAAACAAAAAAAATTACAAAGAGAGAACCAAGCCCATCCGTATTACTTAAGAACGTTGCATCATTTTCGAATTCTAACAAAGCATTACAAAAAGAGATCAAAGTAATGTCAAAAATTTTCGGTGAAAATCAAAAAGTCCTAATATCAATGAAAGGAATGATAGATACACTAACATCCACGTTAGAACATATTCAAAAACAATCAAAACAAATCAACGTTATTGAAGAAGATACACAAAAACTATACCTTGGATTAAATCAAGTAAGAATACAATCCAATCTAGTTAGTAAGATCAACGACCAAACTTCTAAATTACAAGTAGAAATAAACAGAATTTCTGATTTTCAAAAAACATCAAAGTCAGTATCTCAACAAGTAAAAGACAGTATGGATTCAATTAAAAATAATTCTCAAATGATTATTAAAATTGCTCAGAGAATTGATGAAGTTAGAGATGATCTCAGGGAAGTTTCTGGTAAAGCAGACTCATTTTTAGAAATTGGTTCTGAAATAAGTAAACTAAAAAATAGTATAGATGAGATTTCAGGGAAAACTCTAGGAATAGAGACAAGAACTCAAATTATTGAAAGCCTCAAACAAGAACTTGGAAAAATTGTTGAGCGAACAACATTTACTTCAAATCTTAATGCAGAATTAGAAGCAATTAAGATTACAATTGATTCAATATCTTCTAAAGCCTCAAAAATTGACTCGTTAGGAGATGTAATTGATGGCCTTAAACAACAGTTTGACACTATAGCACTAAAGACAAATTCTGTAGAGGGTACAAGTCTAGAATCTATCAAAGAACTTGAAGGTAAAATAAATGGTATTGAACAAAAAATATCTACAGTTTCAGAATTTCTAAAAAGACAAGATGCATCCACTACAGAATTTCATAAAAAATCTGAAAAATTATTTGAAGAGATGCAAGCAGTCAAAAATATCACAAGTAAGGTATCAAGTGATTCATCAAAAGAGATGATGGCGTTGTTGAAGCTTTCAGAATATCAATCAAGTATTAGAATGAATTCAGAATCAAAGTATGGAAGTGCAAAAGATCTTGAAAAGATGGCATCTCAGACTTCAAATATTGTTAATCTGTTTGATAGAATTTCAATAGAAGTAGGTGAAAAAATTCCACTTCCTTATGAAGTAAGACAATGGGCAATAAGTAAAATTTTTGATTGTGCAGACAAGTGGGAGATTCGATTTAGTGACGTTTATTCAATTTTAACAAATGCGATTGGTAAAGACATGTTTAAAGAAGCAGTAAGAATTCAACAAGTGAGAGACATTTACGGAATTAGAGCAGTAGATGAAATTAGAAATGATCTAAATATTTCTTAAACTCCTAGTTCATCAGCTTCTTGGAGTTTTTCTTTCTTTCTTTTTAATGCAGTAAAGATTGCTATGATCGCAACAACCCAAATTACACTATACAATACATTTGGGGCACTAACATACATGTACGGAGTTGCATCCATAATGTTGATCTTCAACTGTAAGGCCCTATCACTGATATCCATCATTCCTGTATGATATGCAGAACTATCCTTTGGAACAACTGAGATTTTATCAATACCTGTAAGCATAAAGTTCACATCATTTTGTATTCTAAGGAAGTTTGTAGATTCTGTAGGAAACAGCCAAACAGGATTTTTGGCGATAATTTCACCATTGGTGTTTGTTGTTTCAAGCAGATTTGGATTTTCCATAACAATTTTCAAATCTGTTTGAATTGCCACCAAATGGGCACGAATTGCAACAGGATCAGATGAGCCAATAATTCCGTCAAGATGTCCCCTCATCCTATCAAGAGGATAAATGTCAGTGTTGTAACCGTTAATTGCCATAAATCCTCCAAAAACAATAAGTCCAATTATTCCGACCATGGAAAGTTTGTAAATAATTTTTGCCATTTTCTCGTTCTTGGTCATCACATGATTATCACTTGATTTATTTCTTTGAAATCGTGTATGAGACAAACTCATGTAGGCAATATAAAAAAATCCAATAGTTTGCAATCCAATAATTGGTACAAATATAGGATTGTTTGAAAATATTGAGATAAAGATTCCCATTACACCATAGACACCAAAAAATATCTCTAAAAGAGTAGTTTGTGAAAAAGGTAAATTATATGCCTTGTCTCGCCAATCATCATCTTTTGTTATGATTCCATATTTTGGAGTTCTAAGAAATTCATTTTTCTTCCCAAGTACTGCATCAAAGACTGCAACAGTATTATTTACTGACAGACCAGCGTTGTAGATTAATAATGCTGGCAGTATCTTTGCTTTTGATTTCCATGACTTGTGATACATACCTTGTATAATCATGATGTATGCACCAGGTCCCATTGCAAGATATGTTGCAATGGTTATTGCAGGAAGAAAACTAATCACATAAAGATTAACCTGTCCCGCTAACAAAATTGGTAATGCCAAAAATTGGATTAACACTAATGGATAAACTATATGACGGGTTAGTTGTATGAATGCCTGAATCTTTGCTTCAACTGCAATTGTACGTTTAATGGTAATATCAAAAAGTAATTTTATTGCACATTGAACAGAGCCTTTTGCCCAACGGAATTGTTGTCTTTTAGCTGCATTCATTTGAGCAGGAAGTTCTGCATCGACCACAATATCAGATACAAATACACATTTCCATCCCTTCATTTGTGCTCTGTAACTTAGATCAAGGTCTTCAACTAGTGTAGCAGTATGCCAGCCTCCAGCATCTTCAATACATTCACGTCTCCAAATTCCAGCGGTACCATTAAAATTCATGAAGAGATGAGAATTACTTTTTGCTTTTTGTTCAATGAGAAAATGAAAGTCAAGAGCAAGTGCCTGTACTTGAGTAATTGTAGAATAGTTTTCATTTACATGTCCCCAGCGGCATTGAATAAGACCAATATTTGGTTTTGAAAAGTGAGGAATTGTTCGTTTTAGAAACCATGTAGGAGGAATAAAGTCAGCATCAAATATAGCAACAAATTCGGAATCTGTTGTCTTCATGGCATATTTCAGTGCACCTGCTTTGTACCCTTTTCTTGTTCCACGTCTTACATGTTCAATTAGAAATCCTTGCTCCCTGTAATCATTCACTGCATTTCTAATCAATTCAACAGTTTCATCATCAGAATCATCCAACACCATAATTTTCATTTGTTCTTTTGGATAATCTAATCTACATACTGCATCGATGAGTCTCTTTGCAACATACTTTTCGTTGTATATTGGAAGTTGAATTGTGATTGACGGGGTTCCTAAATCAACAGTAGGTAAAACATCTTTTCTCTTTCGAGAAAGAAATGCCAGATAATAAAAATTGCAAGTGTATGCAGTAATTATGATAGCTGATATAATAAACAGATCAAAAATAAACTGGGTGAAAGGATTGATTGCCATCCCTAATTTCTCAAAATCGCTGTTCGTTATTTATACTTGCAATAAATTGTGACTATTTTATTTCATAGATCTTGATTGCTTGTGGTGGACAAACGCCTTCACATGCAAGACAAAATATACAATCAGGTTCTTTATTCATTAATGGTTTCTTGTCAGATGCAGGATTTCCGGGGGTGTCGAACCACTCATAAACATCTACTGGACATGCTTCAAGACATCCACCATCTGCAATACAGATATCATAATCTACTGAAACAAATTCTCCCCAAACTCCCATGATTCCATTATTTGTACCTCTTCTTCCCCAAGTTTTGATAGTATATCCATCAACTTCATATCCTGCAGTTAATTTCATTTTTGATTTGTATTCAACATCAATTGGACCTGGCTTGGCACCATCTGGAATTTCAATTGCTCCTTCATCTTCCTCTCCTTCTTCATCTATTGCTTCAATGGCTTTTGCTTTTGCACCAAGGACTATTTTTGCTAATGGAGTAAGTTCTTCAAGTTTTTGAATGGCAACAATTTCAGATATTTTTTCTTTTTTAACATAATAAGAAATCATTTTGTCAGCTAAGATAGTATTACGTAATATTGTATCAATTACCATTTTTGCAAAATGGTCTGCTTTCTTTCTATAATCTTGAACCCAATTAGGATCACCAAATTTTTCAATTGGAAAAATTTGATAAATAATATCAACTACTTCTCCAGTAACAATTTCAACGGTAATAGATAATTCAACTTCTTCGTATCCTTTTGCATCTGGATCTCTCATGTTTTGTTCGGTCCAGCGATATGTTGCATAAATTCTGTCAGCATACATATCCATTTCAAATGTCTTTTTGAGTCCATTATGAATTGATTTTATTTCTGCAGGATCTTCGAGTTTGATTGGTAGTCTGTAAAGACCAATTTTATATCCATGTAATGGATAAACACCACGCTTTGCAGTTGGGGCTTCCATTGTCCAAACTCGATCTTGTAATAGTAATGACATCTATTTTTTTAGTTCAAATTAAGTTAAAAATGTTTGTCAGTCAGCACCATCTGGACACGTAAGTTCTCTAAGTTTGATGTATTTTTTTTCCAGTGCTTCAGCATGCACAATTACCTGTGATAAATCAAAAGAATCTTTGGAAAAATACCAACGAATAGGAACCCAATGCCCAATTCCATCCATATCATGAATCATTCCTTTGTCAGCTTTGACGTTTATTTTTTCATCTATAGATGTCTCTTTAACAGTTAATCCTCTCTTGGTTTTGTCTTCCATGACAAAATCTGTGCCACCATCTTTGATAAAATAGAAAGAGCCTTTCTTTAGAATAGGAAGGTCTAGAAGCAATTTATTTTTCCACAGGATTTCCGATCATATTACCCCATTCAGTCCAAGAACCATCATAGTTTCGAACCATTGGATATCCTAATAGATATTTTAAGACAAACCAACTATGGGATGATCTTTCTCCAATTCTACAATAACATATTACATCTTTGTCTGGAGTAACACCTTTTGGTTCATAATTTTGTCTTAGTTCTTCAACTGCTTTGAATGTTCCATCAGCATCATTAACTGCAGTTGCCCATGGAATGTTATTTGCACCAGGAATGTGTCCACCTCTTTGTGCATGCTCCATAGGATATTCTGGAGGAGCAGTAATTTCACCAGAAAATTCAGCAGGTGATCTTACATCAACCATTACAGTATCTTCTCGTCCCAATGCTCTATTGACATCATACAGATAAGCACGTAATCCTTCATCTGGAGGTTGCGCATTGTATGTTGTTGATGTTAATTGTGGTTCATCAGTAATGTAATCTTTGTTTTCTAATTCCCATTTTTTTCTTCCACCATTCATAATCTTTAGATTTTCATGTCCATAGTATTTGAAAACCCAGAAAACAAATGCTGCAAACCAATTGTTAAAGTCGCCATAAAGAATTACCTCAGTATCTGAAGTGATTCCATTCTTTGACATTAATAATTCAAATTGTTTTTTGTTAATGATATCTCGTGTAACTGGATCATTAATGTCACGTTTCCACCAAATGAGGCTAGCACCATTAATGTGACCCTTTTGATATCCGTTTACCGGATCATAATCAACTTCAACTAATTTCCTATTTTCATTAGGAGGATTTTTGGATACCCATTCAGTATCTACTAAAACTTCTGGATGTGCATAACTCATGATTTGTACGGATTTGTTTTCATACTTAATTGTTTTTATAATGAATGGAAAATATCATTTTTAAGTAAACAATATTCAGTAGATCTGCTTGAAACTTCAAAAAGTTGCAGTAGTAAGTAAAGTGGGTTCAAAAGATGCAGAGCAAGCCGCAAAAGATATTGTAAAAAAGCTTTTAACAAAAAAGACTACAGTCTATACAATTTCACCAATTGAAGTAAAAGGTGCAAAAAAAATCGATACGCTAGAAGAATTAAAGAAGGTGAAGTTAGATCTAGTTATCACTCTTGGTGGAGATGGAACAACTCTTCGAGTTTTTAGAAACCTGGAGAATGAGACACCAATTCTAACAATCAACGTAGGAGGAAATAGAGGAATTTTATCAGAGATTAAAGTTGAGGAATTTGATGAAACGATAATTCAAATTTTGAAAAATAAATTCTTCTTAGACAAAAGAACGAGAGTAGTTGCATCTTGTGGAGGAAAAGAATTTCCACCAGCATTAAATGAAATTTATATTATTAGAACAAATATGACTAAAACTGCAGAAATTAAAATAAAATTTCAAAATGACACTGTAAAACAAAAAATGGATGGAGTAATTATTGCAACTCCAAGTGGATCTACAGGTCACTCTTTTTCATTAGGAGGACCAATT
>JADFLN010000137.1 GCA_022564385.1 Nitrososphaerota archaeon
TTGTAGCCCTTTTTGTCATACCCGTCTTTGTTGTACCCGTCATTGTCATACCCATCTTTATCATATCCAAACTTGTCAAATTTTTTAAATTTATCAAATAACCCCATAAAGATATGAAATTACTAGGGGATTATTACTATTTTGTAAATTTTGGGCACATGTAATCATCATTTAACTCAAATCTCTCAGGAAAAAACTCTGGATTCAAATCTTCAGAAGCTTGAACCATTTTTGGATTAACATAGGTTTACAGACCAATAGTCGTTTAGTGAAAGTTGGCCACACATGAATTAAAAATGATGTGTATCGAATAATTGGTGTAAGCTAAATTATCAACTAATTTTTTGTAAAAACTTCCAGAAATGTTCTCTAAAAGAGGTCTTTTAATTACACTCTTTTTTGATTTTATTTTATTTGTAAACTGATTTCTTTAATTGTTTTGTTAGGTGTTTCTATTCTTTCTGTTACAATTCCATTCCCAAATAAATTATAAATTTGGATTTTGAGTTAAAAGACATTTAATTCACATAATGTAAAACATTTACAAGTATGAATTTATTTTTAATTGTAATAATAGGTATCATTCTTGTTTCATTTTTTACATCTACTGAAATTTGGGCACAAAACTCAGTTACTTCTCAATATGGCGGACTAAATACTGATCAAGATGTTTATTCACTTGAACGAAATGAAATTGTATATGTAAAAATTTCTGGAATAGGGAAGGACACGAATATTCGAGAACGAGTATCCATAATTATAACATTACCTGATTCAACCAAATCTACTCACAGTATTTTTTCTACAGACGATGGATATTTTGAATTAATATTTCCAGTATCGTATACTTCTCTAGGAAATTACAAAGTTTTTGCATCATACGCTGGAAAAATTCTTGGAGAAATTTATTTTCCCAATGTTAAAAATTTTTTTCTTTGATTTTATCTGAAAAATATTTGGAGATATCTGCTTCAGAATTTCAACCCTTTCTGATTTACCTTTAGGGTTTTCGGAGGAATATATTTTAAATTTAATTTCACAATTTTTGTATTCGCTTGGATTTGAATTTATTCTGGCTTTAATGTAATCAGTTCCTTTGTTGTGTCTTGAAGATAATTCCTTGATTTTAATTACATCATTTTCTCTGTAATTTACTTCTAAAACAAACTTGATTGGTTTGAACATTTTAGGAACCGTATTTGCAGATAGAGTTTTTTGAGTAACTTTGACTAGTAGAAATTTGCAGTATGAAACCAAGGTATTTTCTAGTTCTTCAGAAGGTACATCGATTAGTTCTTCAAAAGATTTGATCGTACTATCATGGAAGAATTGTTTCAAACGATATCCATATTCCGTTTTGGTGGCATTTGCCAGATTAGAATCCTCAATTTTGATGATTTGTCGTAATTTGGTACTCATAGGCACAAAAAGATAGGTTTATGGGCTCATATACTTTCACTTAACAGTAATTGGTTTGCACGCCAAGATACTTTTACAGAGTTTCGGCTCAGTAGAATTATCCCCAGGGAGATGACATCGTTATCTCTCTGGGACATTACATTCTATCAGGGGCAACTATACCCAAAAGATCTAGTGCCTTTTCAAGAGTGATTTTAAATGAATTCACGATACAAAGACGGGAATTTTCTAATGTTTCATCACCCAATTCTAAAACCTTGACATGCTCATAAAATGAATTGAATGCTACAGCTAAATCATGGCAGTATCTTGCAATGACTTTTGGAGATAAATTATTTGCAGCATCACGAACATGAATATCAAACAGACCAATTATTTTAATTAGTTCAAGTTCAGATTTTTCTTTTAGCAAAGAAAAATTAACATCAATTGAAGGAGATCGTGTAGATTTTTCTAATATTCTTGCAGCTCTTGCATGAGTATATTGTATGTATGGTGCAGTGTCACCTTCCAAACTAAGAGATTTTGTTAAGTCAAATGAAATGATTTTGTCCAAATCCTGTTTTATCATTTCATATCGTAGTGTACCAACGGAGACATTATGAGCAATTTTTTCAATATCAGAAGAATTCATTTCAGGATGTCTTTTTCTAGTTTCCTCAATAGTTTTATTTTTAAGCAAATCGTAGACAGAGTCAGCATCGACATAAAGTCCTTTTCTTCCAGACATCTGAGCTTGTTTTCCACCAGTCTCTAATCCCAAAATTTTTGCAGTTTCAGCACTTAGAGTAACAGATTCATAACTTAGATGAACATATGCATCAGAAACAGATTTGAATTTAGCCATCAATGATGTAATAATTTTTTGTAGTCTATCTTGTCTTGAGTCAATCACAGTGATTACTTTTTCGCCAGTAAAGTTTTGGGTAGATTCATTGGTGGAATCTAAAGTTGTTTGCCATAAAACTCGTGAATTGGGTTGATCTTTTTCGTATTTCTGGTAATGGAAAGGATCTTCAACTAGTCCTAATTTCCATGCAGCGTATGGAATATCCTTAGCAATGTATGTTGCAGTTCCATTACTTCTGACAATTATCTTATCTTCTTCATTATCTACTCCACGAATTACCCAGCACCCGGCATTTTTACCTTCATTTTCAAATTCTATAAGATGCATCTCTTTAATTTTTTCAAAGATTTTATTCCATAATCCAGAACGGATTATCTGAGATTCAAAATTAAGGCAATCATAAGAAACTGATAGATTCCAACATGTTTTTAGTTGATTTGCCAAAACTCTTCTGGTAATTTTATCGGCAAATTTTGCAGTTCCAGAATTGCCATCTTCAAGTTCTTTAAG
>JADFLN010000138.1 GCA_022564385.1 Nitrososphaerota archaeon
TGATTCTTTAGGCACATATTCAAAGATTGGATTACCTATTATCTCTGATTTTGCATATCCCAAGTTTGCGGCATATGTCGAATTACAATCAAGGATTATTCCAATTGAATTTATTCTTCTCCACATTACAGGCGCATCCTTGAGAATTTTTCTTGCTTCAGTTTGATGCATTTTTTAAAATTAGTTTGACTAGTTATTAAATTGAAATATTATTAAAACCACTGATCCAGATTCTGACTTTTTCTCTCTAGAGCTTTTTTTAGTCTGTTTAAAGTTGACTGGATCCTGTCTTCTGAAAAACTTCGCTCTTTTACTAGATAGTTTGTTATTGATTCATAATCTACTTTATCAAAAATAATCTCATCGACATCTGTTACTTCCGGCTCCAAAAATATTTTTCTTATTTGTTGGAAATCTATCTCTTCTAGCTGTTCTTGAATTTGTTGGATGTCTTCTAATCTTGAATGTTGTTTTATCATTTTTAGTGCAGTTTTTGGACCAATTCTATTAAAACCATTTGGATTAAAATCAGTCCCAATCAAAATTCCAACATCAACGAGTTCTTCTCTTGTTAATCCTAATGCATCCAGTATTTTTTGGGTTTCAATTATTTCTGGTACAATATCGATGTATGTATTTCTATTTGCTAATTTTCTTCTTCCACTATTGGTAAAATTTCTTACCAATCTTTTTGCACCACATAAAATAGAATCATAGTCCTGGCTTGCAGCAGCATATGCTTGTCCTGTATTTGTTAGATGTGCAGCAGTGGCTTCTCCTTCTGAACGTGCTTCTATGTATGGAATTCCAAAGTATGTCAGAAGCTGTTTTGATTCTTTTACCATCCCATCTTTCATACTGGTCGTTTGTTGTGCATATTTTCTTGCGTCCTCCATGTTCCCTTCAGCGATTGCTTTTTCATATTTGATAGTTGCATCTTTTTTGATCTGTTTTCTACGTTCAATTTCTGCTGTTTTTAGTGATGGTGGTTTACCATCAAAGACATACACTGGTTTTATTCCTAAAGATAAAAAGTTGACATTTCTGTAAAGCAGACCACTCAGATGACTTGTGATTCTTCCTTCAGAATCTGACAACTGTAAACCATCTGGACCTCTAATACTTGCTAAGAATTGGTAGATTGCATTGTATGCATCAATTGCAATTATCTTGGTTGAAAATGCTTCTAGATTTGTTTTCTCTCTAATTATCAAGTCTTTTAGATTTAGGCCCATTGGATTCTGTTGTTATTTGGACTATTTTGTGTTTTTTCTTTACATTTGATTTGTTTTATTATGGAGAAAATCTCAGATTAGATGCCGGGGTAGCCAAGTGGTAAGGCGGCCGTCTCGAAAACGGCTACGCGCAAGCGTGCAGGGGCTCGATTCCCTTTCCCGGCGTAACCTTATTACTTATACGCCCTAACTTCCACATTGAAATTATTGAACGAAAATCCAAAGAAATGGAAGTGTTCTTTCTTAGTTGTAAAACTAGAAAAATATGGATATGTGGAAAGTGTAAGAATGAAGCTCCCGTTTTAGATGTTGATGAGAAACTCAGTAAACACGAAGAGCCATTTTATCGAGGATGTATTAGGGTAGAACCTGTTAGACCAATCACAGGATTAGCCATAAGAAGAGGATCATATCCAGCTCAGATGAGAAGTTGGTGTGTTGATTTTTCTCTTGAGTTGGAGCACCAGCTAGCCGTTTACAGAATTGAATACATAAACCAGACGGGACATGACATGGAAGATTCTGGATATCAGGATAAAGGAGGAGACTAATGGAAGAAGTTACTATCAAAGCAGATAGGTCTAGTGGACAAAAAATAGGAAAGCCTGTTGTCATTACATGGAAAGGAGTAAAAATGGTTCGTAATCATTCCATAAGGGCAGTAGCTAACGAGTTAAAAAATATGAGTTCTAATCAGGACCTAATTTCCGTAAATTTTATTGGAAAACAAAGTACGGGAAAATCGAGTATCATGTTAACCTTGGCTCATTTAATTCATCAAATGGCTGATGAAGAATATGTTGTAAAAGTTATTGGAAGACATGAATTTATCAATCTAGAAGAAACTGCTGCAAATCTCAAACCAGTTGCACATATTTTAATTTTTGAAGATTTAGCTTTTCTAAAAGCAAATGCAACAACAAAACAAATTGACAACATCCAATTCATTTTGAGTACGATTCGTCATTTACCTGGTGGAAAAGATATTAGAATTATTATCTTCAAAGCATTTCAGTATTCTCGTAGTTTACCAACATTTTTGAGACAGAATGATGCAACTTTAATTTCTTCAGTTGATGATAACGAAATGAAATCATTAACTGATATGTTAGGCCAAGCCAGTGTAAGACAACTTAACCTACTAAAAAGAATGCAAGTACAAGTTAAGAGAGGTGCAAAAGATCAATCTTTCTTTCATTACCCACTTGGAAACAGAGGAACAAAATATCTAAAGTATCACGCAAAACATCCGTTCTTACCATACCTATACTATAACGGTGACACTTCTCGCATGGTGGTCTCGCCTCTTCGCACTTGGATTGATCCTATCTGTTCAGTATGTGATGATCCAGAAAAGATTGAAAATAATCACTCAACAATGAAAAATTTCGTAGCAGATTTTTCTACAAAATTTGGACATGAAAGAACAGCTAAAGAAATAATCAAAATAATGATGATGAAAAAAGGAATTAATTGTTATCCGAAAAGAATAGCTCAAGGGGTTAGATATGTTGAGGTTTTTCTTGCACAGAAACTATT
>JADFLN010000139.1 GCA_022564385.1 Nitrososphaerota archaeon
TTTGCTGCAGCTTCAATGGCTCTGCTATCCTGACCAACTGCGTTTGCAACAGATATGATTCCATTCAGAATACCTTTGTTGTGAGTAACTGCTCTATACACATCATTATCAGCAAATTCAAATGCCAAAATAATATCATTAACTACATTTTCCCCCCCTACAGATTCCTTATCGAACACTGCTCTTGCTTTTGCAATTCTTCGTGTAGAATAATTTGATAATATTCGAAGTAGTGCTCGCCCACCTGAAATCTTTTCAATTAATGGTGAAACAGCTTCGCACATTGTATTGGTGATGTTTGCGCCCATTGCATCTCCAACATCAATTAAGAGCTCAACAATGAGCATTTTACCAGATGGTGTATCAACTTGTTTGCAAGAAATTTCTTTTGCACCTTTGCCCATTTTAGACAAGGTATTACTTTGAGAATTTGCTAGCTCAAGAATTTCATTTGAAGAATTTTTGATTTTTTGAATTGCAGAAGGATAGTCAACATCTAATACTTGTATTTGACCAATGCTGTAAGATTCGTCTGCTGTAACTTCAAATCCACCTTTAATTCTTGCAACTTTGGCACCCTTTGATGCTGCTGCAATCACAGATGGTTCTTCAATAACCATTGGAATCAGGTAGTCTTTTCCGTTAATTTTGAAATTTGTTGCAATTCCTAAAGGAAGTGAAAATGTACCAATAGCATTTTCCACCATTTTGTCAGCTTGGTCATATGAAATTCCACCATTTTCATTTTGCAAAATATCTAATTCTTCATTGGAAAGGTTTGCAAAGTTTCCAACAATATCTAATCTTTCTTTTCTTGATTTTTCAAAAAACTTTGAAATTGAAGAGTCTGGCATTTTATTTTAATATCCTCAATAATTTATCATCCGTTCTATCTGGAAAACCTTTTCCATCTGTATTTGAAGTAATTACATAAAGACTTCCATCAGGACCTTGTACCACATCACGAACACGACCAATTCCACTGAGAATAGATTTTTGAGAGCTGAGCCCCTCTTCAAAATCTACTTGATAGAGATTATCTGCATTCATTGAGGCCATAATGAATGGAGATTCAAAATCAAATTTATCTCCAGAATAAAACAAGATGCCGCCTGGCTCTATGCTTGGATCATAACAAAGAATGGGATCTTCAAAGTTATCATTGCCAGAGCATTGTTGCTCAGGCCAGCCATAATTTTTTCCTGCTTGAATTAGATTTATTTCATCATTTTTTTCAGGTCCAATTTCGGCTGCAAACATGTTACCTTTATCATCCCAAGTCATTCCTTGAGGATTTCTATGTCCTAAGGAATACACAGGAGAATCAGAAAATGGATTATCATCTGGGATAGTACCATCATCGTTTAATCTTAAAATTTTTCCAGCCAAAGAATCAAGGTCTTGTGGAAGATGAGATAATTCAGAAACGGTTCCAGTACCTACATACAATTTTCCATCAGGTCCGAATTTTATAAAACCACCATTGGTAAATTTGGAACCTGGGATTTTATCAAATATAGTTTCAGCGTTTTTTAATTTATTTTCAGATTCGGTAATTCGAAAAATCTTATTCCACAAAAGTCCGTCATCTTCATAAGTCAAAAATACATAGATGTAATGATTATTTGAAAAATCTGGATGAAGTGCAATGCCTAACAATCCTCCATCAAATACATTAGCAGGACGAAATATGGCTAATGGTGATTCTAACAAAGTATTGTTTTGAATTACTCTAATGTATCCACCTTTTTCTGTAACAAAAATTCTGTCCTCAGAAACAGCAATTGCACGAGGTTTGTCAAGGTTTTTAGCTAAAATTCTTACAGAATCACTTTCAGAATTTGAAGTAGATAATGGAAACGGTAATGGAATAGTTGTATCCATGTCTGAAGTTAAAACAAAAAAAGAAAATATCACAACAGCAATTATAGCAATGATTCGAATTTTTTTGTACACAAAAAGATTATCTTTTCAAATCTTATTAATTGCTTTCAAGAATTTGATAAAGCGTATATACGGCTGGTTCTTTTTTATCGATCAGCGGGGTGGGGAAGTCAGGTCATCCCGGCGGGCTCATAACCCGCAAATCAGTAGTTCAAATCTACTCCCCGCTACTTAGTTTCCATAAACGCAAAACCATGAAAGAGATTTATCAAATTTTGAGGTTTTGTTAGATTTTCCAATACGTTGTAAAGGTCTGGTTAGGTGCCTATGAGCAGATAGTTCTGGAATGTATAGTTGTTTTTTGACTTTTCTTGAAATTTCAACAGTTATCTTTTTGGAAGATTTTTTTCCACATCTAATACACTGAAATCCTTGATTTCGTCCCTTTGACTTCATTCGTTTGTTACATTTTTTACAATGAGGATTAGTTTTTGCGAGATTTTTTGCAAGAGAGAGCACATCAATAAATTCAAGATTAATGATTCGAGAGAATTTTTTTGATGCCTTTCTAACACCGCCACCTACACAAATTTTATCACCTTTAATCAAATTTGAAGCAACAGATGAGATTCCTGTTGGTTTGTAAACTGCACACCAGAACTCGTGATTTTTAGAAAGAATTTTAAAAAAGACATGTCCACCTTTTACAATTTTTGGTGTATTGGATACAATCCCAGTGATTTGTCCTGAAGCATAAGGTTTCATGTTTTCAAAATTTAATTCGTTCTTCAAATGATCTCCAGTTCCTTGATTAGATTTGAAGATCATGTAGCCATCTAATTTTTCATCACTTTTCAGAATAGTAGTAGCATATACT
>JADFLN010000047.1 GCA_022564385.1 Nitrososphaerota archaeon
AATTAAGGAAATAATTGAAGGCAAACATGTTGTTGTAATTGATGATAGTCTAGTTAGAGGTACAAGCTCCAAGGCAATCATAAAGGCATTAAGACGATCAGGTGCCAAAAAAATTAGTATGGTAATTACATATCCCCCAATAAAATTTCCATGTTATGCTGGAATTGACTTTCCATCACAAGAAGAGCTTGCAACATTTTCTAATGGAAAGGAAATGACTCCAGAAGAAAATACTGAGATGGTAAGGCAGAACATTGGTGCAGACTTTTTGGGGTATAATGATGCTGAAAATCTTGCAGCAGCAGTTGGCATACCAAAAGATTCTATGTGCTTTACATGCTCTTCAGGCAACTATGATTCTCTTGGAATTACACCTGAATTTAAAAGCAGAATGGAGATGAAAGGCGAATAACTATGCAAGCAATCTGGAATGATGTTGTGATTGCTGAAAGTGATGAAACCATTATAGTTGAATGTAATCATTACTTTCCGTTTGATTCTATTAAAAAAGAATATTTTCAAAAAACTGAACAGACTACAATTTGTGGTTGGAAAGGAATGGCAAATTATTATTCAGTTATAATAAATGGAAAAACTAACAAAGATTGTGCTTGGTATTATGAAGAACCAAATGACGCTGCCATGAAGATTAAAGGAATGATTGCCTTTTGGAATGGCGTAATCGTAAAGTAACCTGGGTATGACTGGCTCATGAAATTTTTCCTATAAGTTAAATCCAATTAAAATCAAGTGTGATTGTTTGAAGTTTCTTAATAGTGGCAAAGTAAAGGACATTTATGAAATAGATGGTGATACCATTCTCTTCAAGTTTTCAGATAGGGTTTCTGCGTATGATGTCAAATTCAAGCAAGATATCCCACAAAAAGGTGAGGTCTTGTGCAAGTTTGCAGAGTTTTGGTTTGAAAAATTATCAGTACCGAACCATTTTGTACGACGAGAATCTGATAATGAAATTGTTGTAAAAAAAATGAAGATGCTTCCTATAGAGTGTGTTGTTAGAGGTTATTTTTATGGAAGTCTAGTGAGTAGGTGGAAGAATGGTAAAGTTGTAGTTCCAGATGGAACTGATACTACTCTAGCTGCAAAACTCCCTCATCCAATATTTGATCCTAGCACAAAATCAGAACATGACATTTCTATTGACAAAGTAAAAGCACTAGAGATGAATTTGGTTACTGATGAACAGTACAACTGGTTAGAAAAAAATTCGATTGAAATTTATAAAAAAATGGCAGAAATTGCTGATGGTGTTGGATTTATTTTAGCTGACTTGAAATTAGAGTTTGGAATTTTGAATGGGAAAATTACTTTGGGTGATTCAATTGGCCCTGATGAGTATCGTTTGTGGCTTAAAGATAATTATAAAATTGGGAAAATGCAAGAAGCATATGACAAGCAGCTTTTGCGCGATTGGTTAACTGTAAATGGATATCAAAAACAATTTGATGATGCACGTAATGTGGGACAAGAACCTATTGCTCCTGAAATCCCCAAAGAAATTATTTCAAAAATGACTGAGCGTTATATCATTGCATATGAAAAACTTGCAGGAAAAACTCTCTAATTATAATTGCAAACATGATGTTGAGTAGAATCTTACATTGAACTCGAATTTCATTTTTGAGTAGTTGATAAAATGGTGTTTTGATAGGTCATTTGGATATATGCGTTCATGATTTATCTTTTTTAAAATTCTGAACCACTACCAAAGTTATTCCACTGATTTTAAATTAATTATAATGGTACTAATATTATTGAATCAATTATGATATTTCTTGTACCAATAGATTAATTCTGATAGCTGTATGAATTTTGTTGGAATGAAAAAAAATTGATGCGATTAGACAAAAAAATATGATACATGGATCTTTTAGATCAGATGGGAATGTATTCTTGTATGTCTACATTATTAGAAAAACAAATCAAAGTAAATCGTATCGTTACGACAAGCATTGAACACGCACGTGCAATTGAAGACCCCTCACGAGCTAAAGTTGTGGAAATTTTATACCATCAAGCACTTTCTGCGGGAGAGATCACAATTGCACTAAAAAAAGCAGGATTTAAAAAAGCATTGACAACTGTTCGTCATCACCTAGAAATTCTAAAAGTGTCTGGGTTAATTGAGATTGTAAGAATTGAAGAATCTAGGGGTGCAATTACAAAATATTATAGTACTTCAACAAAATTATTGAGTTTTCAGACTCCTACAGATTTTGATTCAAAATTTTCAAAGATTATTGATAACACATCAAGTAAAATTGCAAAGATTCTCAAAGATCTGACCCCAAAAACTACCAAATCAAAGGGTAAAAAATCTAAAGACTATTCTCAGTATTTAGTAATGGAGATAATGAATCGAGCTATGACTAATGTACTTGAAAATTCTGTAAAGAAATAACGATGAAAAGTATTGGAAGAAAAAATTATTAAACTTTTTTCTGAAAAAAATCTTGTTTTTATTGCAACAATTATGAAAGATGGTTCTCCACAAGTATCTCCTGTTTGGGCAAACTATGAAGATGGATATGTTTTGATAAATACTGCTGAAGGGCGAATCAAACATAAAAATATTTTACGTGATCCTCGTGTTGCAGTATCTGTAGTATCAAAAGATAATCCACTTGATATGACTACAATCCGTGGAGTTGTTGAAGAATTAATTCCAGATTATGAATACAAACATGCAGACAAACTTACACAACAATATTTGGGTCGTGAACATTATCCGTTTAAACGTGATGATGAAAAAAGAGTTATTCTAAAAATTAAACCAAACAAAGTTTTTTTGTTGCCTGAATTGAAAATGAATACATAGTAATTTAAAATGTTTCTAAATTCGAGTTTAGAAATATATTAAATAAAGAATAAAAAAAAATAGAAAAAAGTTTGTAGGACAGTTAACGTCGACGTGTAGCTGCTTTTCTTTTTGGAGCTGCTCTACGTTTAGCTGCTTTTCTTTTTGGTGCTGCTTTACGTGTTGCTGCCTTTCTTTTTGGTGCTGCTTTACGTGTTGCTGCTTTTCTTTTTGGTGCTGCTTTACGTGTAGCTGCTCCTTTACTAGCTACTGCTTTTCTTCTACGAGAAGCTTGTGCCTTTGTAGCTGCTGCGGCATTTGCTGCTGCATTTCTCTTTCGAGTTCGTGCTGCTTTTTGTGCTGCTGCTGCTCTTTTGGCTTTACTTATTGCCATACTTTTTTCCAAAAGTTGTGCGTGTTATATTGTAGAAGTCACACATTACTACGTTGACTATAGAAAAATTTGACACTTTTTTTTGATTTTATTATATCGATCAACAATTTGTTATACAAACAACAGCTGTATCTGTAGTTGATTGTTCTTTTTGTGGTCTTATAATTATCTTGTATTGTTTTTCTTCATCAAATGGAATATCAAATTGTGTTGTAATCTCAATTGGTTTGTTTGGTTCCAACCATTCTATAAACAAGTCTTTAGAAGAGAATTCCCCTTCACCATAAATTGCAATATGTTTTTGTTCTTTTTCATCAACAATGTAGAATTGTCCTCCTGTAAGCATAGTTTTTTCGTCACTGATGTTTTTTGCAGTGATTCCAATCATTACAAACGTGTTTTCCGGTCTAATTTCTTCACTTCCATTATGTGTTCCTTCAAATGTAATGACATATTCTACTGGCCCAACAACAACTGTCTCTCCTGCAACTGATGAAATGTAGTTTGTTTGATATTGTGTGTACATGAACATTCCAGCAGCCATAGTAACAATTATTGTTCCAATTACAATTATTGCTCCAATTTTTACCATGAAAACTATGAATTATTTTGGTATATAGTTGAAACGCAATTTTATGGTATAGTTTAGATTTTGTAGAAAAATCACACATGTGATATGTCACGTATTCGTTACTGTTACTGTGTGTGTATTTTTTAGGAAATATATGGTCGATCTATTGTTTGATCGGTTTGAAAAAACACTTTGTTAAATTATGCTGTTTTTATTGGCTTATTGATCAAGCCTTGGGATTGTTTTAGTCATTATGCCCCATCTTGATGTTTTTGATCTTTTTTTGATTAAATTAATATCATATTTTCATGTTATATGCTGATAAATGGTCTGCATTTGCAATAACCGGTCACAATGCATTTGATAGTGAAGATCCAGATGCAGTACATGATGTAAGAGATTCAAAATAAAATCCTGTGGATGGCATTTACATTTAGTTAATGTAGATGCTAATTTCTGTATCACATCTGTTTCTGACTTCACTCAAGATGGCATTAGCGTTGACAAAAATGGCTAATGAAAGTTAGTGTGCCATCATCTGAGATTGATGGAACAATTTCTGGTCAAGTATCTGGTTTTCATGTAGTTCCCAGTGTATCTGACTGTACTGGAAAACATCCATTAAAACTTCAAGTACAATTCACATGGAAGAATTTTTCTCTTTTTTATTTTTTAATAATTTTTGCGGGGTTTAGCTTTTACGCATAACAACAAAAGATCATACTAGTCTAGCTGGGCTAGCATGGTGGTTTGGATGTTGCCTTTCATATCTAGGCACAAGCGTTAACCCCCCCCTCAAATTACCTAATTCTGAAAAAATGGCATTGTGTCTAAATGGTCTAAATTACAAGGGGGGTTTAACATCTAGGTATAATTTCAGAAAACTAATGATTTTAGAAAACTTGAAACATTGTAAAAATGGGGATAAAACCCCGTCACTAATTATGGATTTTGATGTTATTCTCTTTCAAATCTGATGGTGATTTTACTTTTTTTGGCAGAATTTACCACTTTGATAGCTCTATTCATCACTCCCATTCCGAATCTTGACAATTCTGTTGATGAAATGGTAAATTCTCTTAGTTTTGATTTTGTAGTTTTTGTTTTCATAATTTTGGATGATGAGTTTTGGATATAAGGCCCACTTAGAACTGATAAATCATCTATTTTTAGAATGTCTTCATCAAAAACCTTGCAGTTTTTTCATGCATTTCAGATACTTTATCCATTGCATCAAAAACAGTTTGTTGATTAATGTTTTCTTTGTCATCTAGTACACAATAAATCCCAATCTTTTGTTTTCCATCTTCGGTAATCATTTTGTTAATGGCATGAATCGAATTACAGAAATCAACTATTTTTTTTTCAAATATTCCTTTTTCTTTCTCATTAAATCCCAAATATCTTGCAATCTGATTGTTTTTCATAATTACTTTGGCTCCTATCACCAAAATCCCTAGTTGTGTTTTTGGCTCAAATATCTCTGTAGGGATTCCATATTTACCAGCATGCTTTACTAAAATTTGAAAAGTGTTCTCTGTATTTTTTATTTCTTCAAAAGAATGACCTTCATGTGTTAACCATCTTTCAACACCCTCTCTCATTTTGGACGTATTCATAATAGAAGATTTGAAACAAGTACTATATGATTCTAAATTTAGATGACTACTCTATATTTACTATATTTCTAAATTCGAATTTAGAAATATGGAAAATCTACACCTGAGCAGCATTCAAAAAATATTTACTAAATATTTATATTAAATTCAGGATCTATTCCTGGAAGCGTTGGGCTAATAAAAATATTAAAAATTATCCCAATTATCATAAACACTAAACCTAGATACAAACAATTTTTTGCTTTACGTATGTCATCATGACGTAAAATAAAGAATGCAATAATTCCTCCAATGACTCCAAAGAATATTGGTAACAAAAACCATGCGTTACTTCTTGGTTTTTCTGGATATGACATGATTTTTCACAATTATTTTGTAACTATTATTTTTTTCTGCACTTGTGTTATCTCTATTTCTACTGTTTCTAACGGGTCTTCAACCTGATTACGTCTAATTGAGAACATTTTTGGTTTTTCAAAATCCTTTGTACAATCAGGACATGCATAAACTAGTATTCTATGTTCATTTGGTGCCTTCGGATTAGATAACCTGGGATAATACACCAATCTTGCACCACAATCAACACAATATCTGTTGGCCCTTCTAGTTCTGACCAATGTAAACCTCCTGCATTATTCTAGATATGCGATCATCTATTAGATCTATATTGTCTAATAGAGTAAACTAATTACTATCAACCGATCAATATTTCTAAATTCGAATTTAGAAATATAATTAATTTAACAATTTGATTCTCTATATGTAAAAAATAATGTTTCACAATTCGAGTTTAGAAATAAGGGGCGCCGCCCATCAGACTTGAACTGACGACCATCCGATTAACAGTCGGACGCTCTACCACGCTGAGCTAGGGCGGCAACACGTTTGTACCTTGGTAAAAGTGATTTAATCCTTACGACTATTCAAATTAGACAAAAATTGAATTATTGATCAGTTAAATTTAGAAAAAAATTCTTTGATTTCTTTTGAATAATTTTCTACTAATTTGATAATTTCTAAATGTTCATCAGCTGTGGGCTCTCTGTGGTGAACAATCTGAAATGCACTAAGTGCAGAACCAACCATCTCTCCAACAAAAAATCCACATAAAAAATCACCAATACTTGTACAGTTCCATATTTCTTCAATTCTCGGTGATGCTCCTGACGTTTTGTATAATTCTAATGTTTGTTCAATCAAGTCTGTTGTTTGTTTTGCAAATTCAGGATCAAGAGTCATAGGAAAAACTAAAAATTTTATTTCTCTATACCTTTTTTTGTATCATAGACATAAATTCCATCTAAGAAAACTCTATGATCTTTATTTTTTACTTTAGTTTTTTGCTCAATGTTTGCTGCTGTTTGAGTAATGTCTGTCCAAACTTCACCAGTAAGAATTACGTCTTCGCCTTTTGGAATTACTTTAGTGTTCCCAACACTTTTTGTAATTCTTGGTGCACGCTCTCCTTGAAAGTTTTCAATTAAAATTTTTTTTCCATCTACTTTTACTGTTACTGGAAAGTGCGCAAAGACAATCTTCATCTTAATTGTATATCCTTCTACTAGACCTTCACAAATATTTCTAATAATTGATCTTGAAGTATGTAGAATGGAGTAATCTTTTTTTCTAAAACCTGTTGCCTTTAGAAGAATTTTATCTTCTGTAATCTCTATGTTTACTGGAATTTTACGAAAACTCTTGAAGGTTTTACCCAACGGACCTTCGAATTTAAGCATGTATTTATTTTGTGTAACCTTCACTCCTTCTGGAATAATTACCTCGTCTTGAAATTTTTCAACTTGTTTAGTAGACATATCCTATCAAAAATCCCCCAATTCCTTTATTCACTGCTTCATGATGAGACATTACTCCTTGATTTGTTGTAACTAGTAACATTCCTCTATTGTATGCCGGCAAGTATTGCTGTTCCCAGCTGTTAAATTCATCATTTTTTACTTTGAATCTTGGGGAAATTGCCCCGCATTTTGTTATTTTTGCTAATAGTTTGATTTTGAATTTTCCCCCTCTTTTATCATCAATATGTTCAAACTCACCAACATATCCCTCTTTTTGAAGAGTCTTTAGAACTTCAACCCCTATTTTTGAAGTTGGAAGAATTATGCACTTGTCTTTTCTTCGTGCTTCATTATTGTATAATGTGACAAATAGATTTGCTAAAACGTTAGTTGCTGGCATGATATCACATATTTTTCCTAAATCCTAAAGACACTGCTACTTCTCTGAAACATCGTCTACATAACATTAAATCATATTTCTGTATCACAGCTGTATAATCCCCACATCTTTTACACCATCTTGAACCTCTACCAAAGTCATGTTTTTTTCTTCCAGTAAATTCGTATGATCTATCTTTTGGCATTATTCCACCGTCACTCCATACTCTTTTACTAGATAATCCTTTGCTTCTTGACTTGTGATGATGTGTGATTTCCCAACACTTGCTTTGTGCTTACTTCTTTTTCTTATTCCAAAACCTGGTCTACTTAGCGCTATTGAAATTCCAAGACCCAAAATTCCAATTTGCGGTTCATATTTTACACCTGGAATGTCTATGTGTTCATTAATTCCAAATGAATAGTTTCCAAAATTATCAAATGATTTACCTTTAACAATATCTCCTTTTGCATCGAATAATCTTTTTAATAATGCTTTAGCATCTTCTCCACGAATTGTTACTGACACTCCTATTGGTTCTCCTTTTCTAATTCCCCAGTCTCTTTGTGTTTCTTTTGCACCCCGCGAACATGATTTTTTTCCTGAAATTTGATCAAGTGCTTTCTTTGCAATTTCAATTGCTTCTCCAGACTTTCCTACTCCCATATTTAGAACAATTTTATCTAAAGTGATTTTTTTCATTGGGGATTCTGTTGTTTGAGACATATGATCACTTTAATTGAATTGCTGGCTCCTCTTTTCCTACTGCCATTACAATATCCGTTGGAATCTCAATTTTTCTATCACCTAAGACTAGAACTGCTTTTTTAGGAAGAACAAAAGTTCCTTTTTCTATTGTTTCAATCTTACCTATTTGTCCTGCGTTAGTTCCACGTGTTACTAAACATTGGCAACCTGATTCTAATTTGATTACCTCTAGAATTTTTAGATCTGGAATTTGTACCAAACAAGAATCTCCGACATTTAATTTAGCATCAGAAATTAATGAACGCCCATCATGGAATCCTATTTGCATTTTTCCTTTGTTGATTGTAGTTTTGCTAACTACTCTAACAAGTTTTTTTGATTTTTCTGATTCATTAATCTTTATTGGTGTTAACAGTTTTTTTTCTGATGGAACGAGACGATAAATATCTGGAATATTTTCTAATTCTACCACATCCATTAATCCAATAGCATGGTGAAGTGATTTTCTTATAACCCCATCAATTTTTACTTTACCTGAATAAATTGTGGCTTTTGCTTCTCTAAGACTTGTAACTAATTTCAGCGTGTCTCTAAGAAATACTGCTGTAGGTACAGAATAGTTCTTTTTGTGTGGGCCGGGTCTCACTGTTATTACAAATCTTTTATTTTTTCTTGTAATTCCCCAGAACTGTGGAGCCATTTGACGTTTTAATTTTTTACTTCCTGCAATGCTTACCATTATTTCTCATCTTCCTTTTTTTCAATTTTATCTACCTCTTTTGTTTCTTTAGAAGTTTCTTTAACTAGTTTTTCTTTAGAATCTTCTTTGGGCTGTTTTCTTGGGTCTTTGCCTTCAAGTCTTGCCATTCTCCATTTTTCTCCTGTATTGAGTGAAGTTACTATGAGATTTGATGTGTGAATGTAAACGTCAAATTTTTCTCCTTTTGATTTTTCTTTTTTTATCCCTTCAATAGCTACACTATTTTTTTGTATAGATATTTTTGAAATTTTACCTTCAACTCCTTTGAATTCTCCTCTAACAATTGTTACATTATCACCTTCAATAACACGTACACTTCTCTTCCCATATTTTTTATGCAGATTTTTTGATAATGCACTTCCAAGCTGTTTGCTTTTTAGCTGAAATGTTGCACGATAAATCATTTTGTTACGCATTTTTGTTGGTTTCATTTTTTTATACCACCATTGATGCCAAGTTAGCTACTCTTGGCCATTTTTCTGAAGCTTCTACTGCAACTGGTCCTTTGATATCAGTTCCTCTTGTTTCTCCTTCTGGAGTAATTAGAACTGCTGCATTGTCCTCAAAACAAACTCTAACACCATTCAATCTACGAACTGCATACTTTTGTCTAATAATTACTGCACCATGTACTTGCTTTCTTAGTTCCGCTGGCCCTTTCTTTACTACAACATAACAAAAATCCCCCACTGCTGCTGAAGGAAGTCTAGAAACTCTAGTTTTATGTCTTGGAACATTGATTATTTCTAAAATTTTAGCACCTGAATTATCAGCGCATACAATTTGTGCACCAACTGGAAGTACTCTTGTAACATATGATCGGAACTCTTCTACTCCTTTACCTGCTTGTTTTGCCATTATGATTTAACCTCTATTACTACATATGATACTGATTTTGATATTGGTCTACATTCAGCAGTTAATACAAAATCTCCAGATTCAACATCAATACAATTTGGTACATGCGCATGAATTGTGCTTTTAGTTCTTGCATATCTCTTAAATTTAGTAAAGTAAATTGCTGCTTCTTTTTGTAGTGTAATTGTCTGCTTTGCTTTGTTACCTGTTACCTTTCCATCAAAGAGTTTTCCTCTTATCGACAAATTTCCGTGGAATGGACAATTTCTGTCTGTGCAATTTCTTTTTGGTTTTTTTACTTTTAGTCCAATATCTAGGGTCATGCTTTTCCTCCAATTCTGTCAAATGGTCTTTTTGCAATTTTAGAGCCATCAATGACTATGTCTTGGTTTTCAATTGAGAATTTCCAACTATTTTTTGATTTGGCAATTGATTTTATTCCATTTTTTGTGTTTATTCTAAACATTGATTTTGTTTCATCAACAATTCTCCCATTTAATCCTATGATTTGTGGATTTGATGATTGAGTAATCTCAGTATCTAATCCAATGAATTCATGTGATGTGATGTTGTCTACTGTGATCATTTCTCTTTTTTTACCTCATTTATTCTAGTTAACATTCTTG
>JADFLN010000140.1 GCA_022564385.1 Nitrososphaerota archaeon
GGCAATCACATTTTTCACAAAATTGATTTGTCATTGTTTTTTTTAATGGGATTTGATATTTAGTCCAGCAGAAATTTTAAAAGATTAAAAGATAATTGAATGGACTGAGAAAAATCCCAGTCCACTAGTATACAATCAATTTCTAGGTTTATCACAAATATACTGATTATTGGTTCTTTTACTATCAAATAAAGTCTGGTAAATCGTATATCATAATATCCGAAAACCAATGATTTTGAATAATGATGAATAATTGACTCACTTCAAAAATATACATTATTTCTTGTAATCCTCTTTAGATTCCTAAAATAATAGAATATAAAATATTACTTATGAAATCTGGTGAATATTCTGGAGAATGGTGGTTACCCCAATCCCTTGATTCAAAAACTAGAGGCAATTTGATAGTCTCTACATCTGATTTGACTCTTGAAGTTGAAGGTGAACTTGCTTCATACATTACACTTGATTCTATTCCTCTAATTCCATTTATTCATGGTAAATTACATGATGGACGCATTATTACTCTACATTCTTCATCATGGATTGGTTCTAAGTCTACTGAAGGCTTTAAAAAAACCCGATATAATGTGGATTATATTTTTGAAGGTGCATATTTTGAAAATGATGATCAACTGAAATTCAAAACTATTAGCATAGTGCTGGATCATCTGGATGATTGGATATGGACTTCATCAATTAACATTGTTCAAGATGAAGGAAAAACTGTGATCACTGTTGAAAATGACACAAAAAAATTATTCAAGATCAATGAACAATTTGAATTAGAAATTTACACAAGTGTAGGACCTGACACTATGAGTTTTCCTCTAAAAGAATTAATGATTAAACAAAACTCTCATTTGAAACTTTATTTAACAGAGAATTTTTCATTATCAAATTCCCTTGATATTGTGAGGCATTTGCAGAATTTTTTTTCTTTTGCACTTGGAAATATTGTAAAAGTTATTTCAATTGCATGTGAAATTGTTCCTAGTTTGATTGAAGAAGAAAAAGTGAAAATTCCATTTGTTGATATAACATATCTTACAATTACATCTGCTTTGCCTGAAAGACGTGTGGATCAAATCAAAATTCATTTCAGATTTGTAGATGTTAAGGAAAAATTTTCAATTCTTTTACAAAATTGGTTTAAAAATAAAAACCAACTAGATGTAATTTTGAATCTTTATTTTAAGAACATGTATGTTCAAGAGCCTTTTGCCACTGAACGATTCATGGATTTATCACGTGCAATCGAAGTTTATCATAGAAGACGTTTTCCAAGCAACATTGACACAAAAGAAGTACACTGTGAAAGAATGAAAGAAATCGAGAATGCCATTCCTAAATATTCTAGTTGGCTCAAAGAAAATCTGTCGTTCAGTAATCAAAAAAACCTACAAACGAGGTTGGATGAAATCATTCAAGACCATCCTTCTACATTAGGCAATTCTGAGCTTGAATCCATTGCTGATTTCACTCAAATGTTGCGTCATACAAGAAACTACCACACTCATTATGATAATCCTGCTTCACAAGCCATTACTGATTCTGATAAAATTTCCCGATTTTCTCAGGGGTTGAAACTTGTTCTTGATGTAATAATTATGGGTGAGATGGGTTTTGATGATAATCCGATTTGTGTTGTGTCTAATCCCTTGAGACGTAGCTTAAAACAAAACTGGATGAAAGATATTGTTGAATATTGCAAAAAATAATCCTTCCTAAATTCGATCAAAAAATACTCTCGGATAACGTTGCTGAACCATCTAAAGTATTGAATGATTAGAAAATATCAATGACAGTAAGAACGATAATTCAACTTCTTTGAATCCATAATTTTTCTCTGAGAGATTTGAGTTAAATGATGATTTTTAGTTGATTTAAAAAAGGAGCATGATAAGTGATAGTGTGGTAAATCAAAATGGTTGGATTGGAATAACAGTTGTTTTGTTTGTTACAGGAATCGGTATAGGTTATGGTGTATTTTCAAGTTCACAGGTAATGCCATCTACAATGATGGATAACACTATGAATTCTGGAATGATGATGGGTTCAAACCCAATAGAGCAACATGAAAGAATGCTAGAATTGGTAGAGATGATGGGGAATGATAAGAACATGATGAATCATTTGTTTGCACACATGATTGAAAATGAACGAATGATACATCAAATGTTCTCATTGATGGATAGTAATTCTGCTCTCAAAAAACACATGGAGGCACATGTGAGTGGAGACCTTTCAGAGTATGAGCATTTAGACGATATACATGACGAGGAAGAACATGTGCATGAAGATGAACACCAATAGTATCCTAGAAAACAAAATGTTAATCAATTTAACCAAATTCCAACAAACCAACTTCACATTATAATGTGGATTAGGGCAACTTTCTATTCGTAAACGGGGGGGATTCTATTTTTAGAGATTATCTGTAAAAAGGGAAAGCCCCCCTCGCAGGCACTCAAAACGCGATATAACTAAAGTAATGATTGATGTTTGTTTGTTGGAAAATGATTAAGAGATAACAATCATTATCAAAATTATGACTGCTGAAGATAAAATCAAAGAAGCAAAATATAATTATAAAAAATTAAGTGAATCAAAGTCTGATGAAGAATTTCAGATAATATTAAGTAATTTTTTGAATTCATGTTATAGTATTTCACAACATCTGTTAGAAGAAGTAAATCAAAAATCGGG
>JADFLN010000048.1 GCA_022564385.1 Nitrososphaerota archaeon
GATTTTTATGCATTGTAGAACCTGCATGGAAAGCAAATGATCAAATTTTATTAGAATAAACAAGATTTGATACAAAAACTTGTGGAATTGTTTTTAACATATTACAAGTAATTGTTTCTTAGTGAATGTGTATCAAGCGCTTAAAGTATTGAATGTAAAGCCAGACTCAACACAAAATGAGATCAAGGCAGCTTACCGAAAGCTTGCACTAGAATTACATCCTGATAAAAATAATAGTACAAATGAAGATGCAGAATTTAAGAGAATTACTGAAGCATATACACACCTCAAGAAAAATCATAATCAAAATAGCAATTTATCACATCAAGAAAATACTGAAAGCAAATCAAATACACAAACAGACTTTAAGAGAAGGCCTCAATGGGGACCTTCAGGAGATCAAAAAATTCCAGAACAAGACTGGGGTAAATATACTCGTGAATTTGAAGAAGGGGATCCTGATTTTTGGAAAAAATATGAAAGTAAATTCTGGGAGGAATATAATGCACGTATACGTCCAGATGGTAAAAATGGAGAATTTGATAAAGCAAAAGAGCCAAAAAAACAACCAAACCTTTTCGTTGATGTAGACAAAAGTTTGTGTATTGGTTGTTGTAGTTGTGAAACTATAGCACCTGGAGTTTTTGAAATAAATAAAAATACTAGATTTAATCCTAAATCATCAGTAATAAATCAAAATGGAGCTGGGATAAACAAGATAATGAGTGCAGCAGAAACTTGTCCAACAAAAGCTATTAGAGTAGATAATATCGATACAAAAGAGAGATTGTTTCCTTATTGAGATTAGATTTTTAACTTTTGGTAAAGTTCTTCAATTTCAGATTCAGATAGTTTCAATGTAGAATTAAACATACTGTGAATTGTACCTGCAGAATCATTTGTGCTTCGTGGAACAAGGTGTACATGTACATGAGGAACTTCTTGTCCAGCTACTTTTCCATTATGTACTGCAACCAAAGTGCCACCAGTTAGAGAGTCTACTTTAGAGATCATCAAATAAACAAGGGAAAATAAATCAGTGTTTTCTTCATGACTCATATCTTGAATTTTTTCGTGATGGTTTTTTGGGATAACAAGCACATGCCCCTTTGCAAGCGGAAATGCATCTAAGAATGATATTGTACTTGAAGTTTCCTTGAGAATTTTTGTAGGAATCTTACCCGCAATGATTTTACAAAAAATACAATCCATAAGATTACATCAAAGTTTTAAAATATTAAATCATCGATTAGAGTGTAATAATGGTTAGTTCTATTTTACCACAAACCGCCATCACCAGCATTTGGATCTAATTTCTTTGCAGGGACGTTACCATGTGCTTTTTTCATATGTCTTTTCAAACGCTCAGAATCATGCAAATCAGTTCCACATTTTTCACATTTTGTTTGGTTTTCATTGTCTTTGCTACGTTTGAACAAACCCATATTTGATAATATTTTTAAATACATTAAAAGTCATGCGGAATTCCCCATAATTGATAGATACAATACGCAGTATTGTTATTTGGAATCAAGTATATTTTCTAAACTTTCAGAAATTTTAATTTTATTTTTTAGGTATGGAATTAGTTTTTCTAATTCATCCATTGAGGTGTAAATTTTATTTCTTTGATATTCACTTAGATTAGAACCTAGTATTTGATCATAATCTGAAATATCTAAAGAAAGTTTTCTTACCATACTCAAAAGTTTAGGTACTTCTTTTTCAGGATTTAAATGATTTTCTCACCCAAAGGTAAGTTTTAAAATTTTTAAGGCTATTCAGAAAGTTGTATATCATACAATAGAGCTTCCTCATCAAAATTTTCTAAATTCATAATCAAAAGTGAAAAAATGAGTATTAAAACAGTAGTAAAAAAGAACTAGACAGGTATTATAAATAATTACATTTTTGTGCTCAAAGTGATATATGAAATTAGTATATCACACGCATTATCAAATATATCAAAAATTATGTAATGTACTTTAAAATTTAATTTTTAAAGGATAACACAAGTTTAATCATAAATCATCAAATCTTTTTCCTCAAGCAAACTATGAAGATTGTTTACTGAGCGAAAGACATCTTTCTCAGTTTTAGCTCCAGTACAGACTAATTTCCCTGATGAGAAAATCAGAATTACGGTTTTAGGGTCAAGCATTCTGTGAATGACACCAGGAAACTGTTCAGGTTCATACATGCTACGAGGTAATGTTCTTGCTGCTTGTTCTAAATGGACTCGCCCTCCAAGATTTATTGACGAAACAATGTTTTGTACGGTTACAACTGCATCTTTTTTAATTTTAATTCCTTCTTTTCGAAGTTTCTGTACAACTATTTTTACTGCTTTTTTTGCCATTTGTTCTGATTTTGAACCTGTACATACCATTTTTCCCGTACTAAAAAGCAACGTTGCAGTTTTGGGGTTTTTGAGACGAAAGACGGCACCAGGAAATTGATCAGGATTGTACTCCACACTAGGGAATTTTTTTTGAATATCATATAGATCTAATTTCTGATCTATCGTAGCTGATGCTACAACATTTACAATTTCAATTATTGGTTTTGTAACTGGCATGAAAACCAAGTTAAATAAACCATATTTAAAGAGATTTAAAACATAATTACAAATGTGGCTTTGCACACTTACGAGAAATGTAATCATGAACAGTATATGAAAAGAGTAGGAATGTATGACTATGATTACAAATATTTGAAAAAATAGTAGCAGAATTATTTTTTAATTTCTATCAAGATATTCTCATCATGCCAAGTGATTTCTTCTAGATCATCAAAATTCTTCTTGATATTTTGTTGGAATATTTCTAGAGATTCATTAAAGATTTCTTTATCATATAGAGCAAAGGTAGAATAATGGTTATTCTTTGCTTGATGGACTAGTCTATCTAAGCTAGAGGTTCTAGAATATCCAAACACTCTAGTGGAGTGTATATTCATGTCTGCATTTTTAATATACTGTTCTAATTCATTCAACTCAAACAAACGATCCTCCATAACTACAAATAATGGGAAATGTTCACCCCAAATACTTCTGGAATTTTGATTTCGTAGTCTAGTATAGATAAAGAGATGTCCATCATCTTTGAGTGATCTTATTGATTCAGACAAAAACTTTTTGACATCAAAATGATGTATTGCATTAAAGGTAACAATGCAATCCATGGAATCATTATCTAATGGTAGTCTATTTGCATCTCCCTGTCTTACACAGAAATTTGTAATATTTTGTTCCATGAAATGATCTTCTAATGAAATTAGCATGTTTTCATTATAATCTACACAGTGAATGTAAAATGAATTATCAAAGCATTTCAAAAACTCCAAGGCGTATTGTCCATCACCACAACCAACATCTGCCATGTTGATTTTAGATTTTTCTGTAAGTTTGTCTTTAATGTGTAAAATTGGTTTCAAATCAAGTGTTCTTACACTTTGATATTTTGAGGCAATAGTTGAAAAGTGGTCATGCATATTGTGTGCCTGTAATTTAATTTCATTGCGTGTTCGTGACAAGGGTATAACTTTTTTTTGCCACGTATAAATGAAACATATTGTCTTTAATTTAATTTCAAAAATGGAAATAAAGAGATAATATACAATTCATCGTAATAGAGAATATGGTACTCGTATGGATAGGAATTGCAGTAGGAATTCTGTTAATAATTATCCTAATTGTCAAAGCAGTCAAAACACCTTCTCGGGATGTAGTAGGAATTGATATGCATTGTAGAAAGTGCGGTATTAAAACAAACGGACTAAAATGTCCAAGGTGTGAAAAAAGAACACAGTCATTTGGTGTTTAACTTTAGATACTTTTTTTAGGAATTACGAATAAGTATATTATGATAAATTATAAAGGATACTCAATTTTTGAAAAATTATGATAGTAAAAAATATTACAGTTTTAGGTTCTGGAGTAATGGGACATGGAATTGCCCAAGTTTCAGCTACTGCAGGATATAATGTAGTCTTACGAGATATTGAGCAAGGATTTTTAGATAAAGCAATGGAGAAAGTGAAATGGAGTTTAGACAAACTAGTTTCCAAAGGAAAAATTTCAAAAGAAGAAGGTGATGCAATTTTTGCAAGGATTACACCTATTGTAAATTTGAAGGAAGCAGTAAAAGATGCAGAATTAATTATTGAAGTAGTTCCAGAAATAATGGATTTAAAGAAAAAAGTCTATGCCGAATTAGATAAGGTAGCAGCACCAGAAGTAGTCTTTGCATCAAATACAAGCACATTACCAATTACTGAAATAGCAAGTACAACATCACGTCCTGAAAAATTCATAGGAATTCATTTCTTCAATCCACCACAATTAATGAAACTAGTAGAAATTATTCCAGGAGAGAAAACATCACAAGAAGTAATTAAATTAACTCAAGAATATGTAAAATCAGTTAACAAGATAGCAGTGATATGTAGAAAAGATGTTCCAGGATTTATAATCAACAGATTATTTATTCCAATGGTTCATGAAGCATGTTATGTAAAAGACAGAACCGGGGCAACTCTTGAAGAGATTGATTCTGCTGTCAAATTCAAGTTAGGATTTCCAATGGGTATCTTTGAGTTAGCAGATTTTACAGGAATGGATGTAATTCACAAAGCTACTGTAGAGATGCATTTACGAGATAAAAAAGTAATTAATCCACACCCCATAGTTGAAAAAATGTTTGATGAAAAGAAACTTGGGCAAAAATCAGGAGAGGGGTATTACAAATATTCAGATGATAAATATGAAAGAATTTCACTTTCAGAAGAATTAGCATCAAAATGTGATCCAATTCAAATTATTGCCAACATACTAAACAATGCAGCATGGCTTGTTACAAATGGTGCAAGCGACATAAAAGAGATTGAAAAAGCAGCACAATTAGGATTAGGATTAAAAAAACCATTATTTGAAACAGCAAAAGAAATAGGTATAAAAAAAATTGTTGATGAATTAAACAAACTTGCTGAAGAACACGGAGACTTTTACAAGCCAGACCCGTTACTTGTATCTATGCAGTAAATAGATACTATTAATCTGAACTCTTTTGAGCCATTCTTGAAGCCTCACCACTCTTAATTTTATTAAAATCATCTATAATCTCATCATCTGTTGACTCTGTGTTACGGTCGTATGACATAGTAAGTAATTCTAAAATTTTCTTCACTGCATCCTGAGGAGTGTCAACTCCAATAATTTTGATATTTTCTCTGTGATCAAGAAACCCATCAATGTATGGTTCAATAGAACTTTTTATATTTCGAATTGCAACCATAGGTTTTTTGTACATATATGCAGCACACACTTCGGATAAAGTACCAGAACCACCACCTACAATGATAACACCATCAGCAGTCAATGCATTGACAAAATCACGAGCAAGCCCCATTCCAGTTGGAATTACAATGTCACAAAATTCATTAGCCATTGCAGCATTATCCTGTGGAATTATCCCCACAGTCAATCCATTTGCATCATGAGCTCCATGTGATGCAGCAGCCATTACTCCTCCTAATCCACCAGTTATCAAAATAGAATCAGATTTTGCAATTTCTACTCCAACATCATATGCAATTTTTTCATGTTTTGGTGTGCAACCATTAGTATTATTTCCAATAACTAAGATTTGGTGTTTCTTTGTCACAATCCAAGTAGAAAATTTGGTTTGAAAAATCTTTCTGAGATTAATAGTAACAAAGATTTTTGATATTTAAGATATATCCATAAATATCCAATTTAAGAAAAAATGTTAAAAGGATTCATTTTCTCTTTCAAGAATTAATTGAAGTTTTTTGGTAAGAAAACTCTGGAATGTAATTTCCATTGGGGTGGATGAATGTGCAGTTATTTTCTTGCTTTGTACAAGTTCATTTTCCAATCTTTCTCGAATTGCCTGATCATCTAAAATTTGATGTTTTAATGAAATTGCCTGTTTTCTGTTACTAGTGTATATTTGAATCCAACAATAGCCTGTTTGGCTGTCATCAATTTCTATTTCAGTTATTTTCATATTAGAATTATTTTATATTTACTTTTTAGGTTTTCAATTTTTCTAAAGAAAAATCAGATTATTTTATAAAATCATACATACAAAAATCCCCTTACCTGAAATTGCTTGTGCACTGTGTTTTATGCCCTTTGGAATGAATATGGTTGAAGGCGACGTCACTTCATAAGACTCATCTTCCAATTTAATTTCATATGTCAAGATAGAGTCTTCAGATAGTATCAAATTAATTTCATCATGATTGTGTTTATGTAATTTACTATATTTTGGAAGATCATTAGAGGCATCAACGAGATGAACTGCAATATGGATATTTGATTTAGGAATCAAAGATTTGCTTAACATCAATAGTCGTTTGATTGGAGCCTTGCTATGAAATGGAACATTATCAAGTGATTCGATAACTCCTTTTTTGATAAATTTTCCATATTTGTTCACGAATCAATCAGCCATTCTATCAATTATATCAGTTGTCAATCCGTGATCATATAAGTAACAAAGTCCAAATAATATTATTGCAAGTTGATAGAACCTCAGAATGGTTTGTTCCAAAATTTGGCTCTAAAAAATTTCGAATTAGTATAGGAATTTTATTTTTACCATACACAAGTATTGTTACTTGTTTTGCTGCATTAGGTGCAATTTCAGGACCAATGCAGTTAGAGCGAATAACAGCAATTTGTATAATTTACATTTTAGCACTAGGGGTTGGTGCACATTTACTTGATGCAGTAGGAGGTAAAACAAAACCTTGGGGCAATCTCCCAAAAAGAAAGATCTGGGTTTTGGCAATATGTGCCATAAGTATTGCATTTTTTGTAGGCATCTATTTTGCATTTTTAGATTCTCCTTGGCTTGTTGTAATAGGCATCATTGAGGGCTTTTTTCTATTTGCATATAGTCTAGAACTGTTTGGAGGTAAATTTCATAATAACATATCAACAATATTTTCGTGGGGAATTCTACCTGTTTTTGCAGGTTCGGTTATACAAACAAACTCCATAACCATTGAGACTATAGTTATAGCAACAATTACAGGATTAGTCACTTATGCTCTAATTACTACATCTAGAAAATACAAACTACTCAAAAGAGATAATGGAGATCCACACATCATTAAAAAGAAAGAGCGTATTTTAAAATTGATAACAATTGGAGTTGTTACAACAACTATTATTTTTTTAATTATAAAATATTATAATTATATTTGAGAAATTCCATAAATTCATGAGTAATTAGTGCTCAATTTGATTTCAAGTAAACAAAAAGGATATTAGTTAAAAATAAAGATTACATTTATGGAAAGACGATCAATACCTGTTTGTTTCACTGAAAAACAATACAGAATGATCGAAGAATTTGCAAAGAAAAATGGTATGCTCAATACAAGTCAAGCACTTGAAAAAATCTTAAACCAATAAGAGATTTTTATTATTTTTATCTTTATTACTTTAGTAATGTTTTAGTCATGAAATTCAATAATATACAAAAGATTATTCTTCAGTGGATGCCTTTCTTTTGTATTACATTTAATAGATTAAATTATTTGAAATCTCATAGAGATTATGGGACTATTTAGTAGAAAACCAGTATTTTGCACTGTTTGTAATAAACAACTAACACACAAACACAAACCAAAGAGAGAATGGGGCATTAAAGGCCTGCTTTGTGGAGATTGTCATTTTGATAAATCAAAGGAATACTTTGAAGGAAAAATTATGCAACCATGTGTTACATGTGGAATAACTAAAAAGATCACAAATTTGTGGGAACCTCGATGGCAATGGGACATGGAAGGTTTGTTATGCAAAGAATGTTTTGACAAGAAAGAAGAAGATCATACAAAAAAGAAAAATTTTTGTGCATTATGTGGGGGAAAGATGGGATTGATTAGATATAACACAAAAGAAAATTGGAAGATTGAAGGTCAGCTTTGCAGGAATTGTTGGGATAAGAAGAAATCAGAGTTTGGATAAAGTGGGTTTTTTTAAAAAAATTAAATGTGATGTTTGTGACAAAAAATTTTCAAAAGAAGAAGAAATGATGAATCACAAACAAATCATTCATGGTAAAGATTTACAATATGACTGTAAAGAATGTAACAAGTATTTCTCAAACATGGAAGACATGAGAACTCATTTACAAAGAGAGCATAGTTATAAAAAAGATAGATAGTTAGATTGCTTTTATTGTTTTTACTATAGGTGGTCTTACTTTAGTAAATACTCTGAATCCACAGATACATTTGATTTCAGGTAAGCGCGATAATTCAGTATTGGAAACATTCGTTGCACATCTAAGACAAGAGTAGATGACATCAAATGTCTCAACGGGGGTTTCCTCAACAGGGGTTTCTTCAACAGTAGTATCTTCAACAGAGTTAGAGGATTCTTCAGTCATGTTTATCATTAAAATTTCGATAATTTAAGGATACCAAATTATGTCAGAGATAGTTCAATGTAGACATCATCAGGAATTTTAAGCCTCATTAGTTGTCTAATTGCTTTATCATCAGCACTAATGTTTATGATTCTTCTATGCATCTTCATTTCCCATTTCTCATAGGTTTCAGTACCACTGCCACATGGGGATTTTCTAGTAGCAATGTGTAATCTTTTAACAGGAAGTGGAGTTGGACCTTTTATTTTGACACCAGTTTTTTTACCAATTCCCATAATCTCTCCACAAACACCATCTAATTTTTTTAAATTAGTGGATGTAAGTTTTACACGGGCTGTTTGTGTCATGAAAATCTGCCTATGGTTTGTACTCTTCTGTAATTTCTTTGACGATTCCTGCTGCGATAGTGGCACCCATATCTCTAAGAGCGAATCTGCCCATTTCAGGGAAATCTTTGAAAGTTTCGATACAAGTTGGTCTTACAGGTCTAATTTTTACAATTGCTGAATCACCAACTTTAAGGAATTTTGGATTTTCTTCCTCAACAGCACCAGTTGCTGGATTGATCTTTTGGAGGAACTCTGTTACAGTTGCTGCAACTTGTGTAGTGTGTGCATGCATTACTGGTGTATAACCAGGAGCGATTGCTGTTGGATGATGAATAATTATAATCTGTGCTTTGAATTCTTTTGCAACAGTTGGTGGTGCATCAGGATGTCCAAGTACATCGCCTCTCTTGATATCTTTCTTTTCAATTCCTCTTAGATTGAAACCAATGTTATCACCTGCTTCAGCAGATGGCATTTCTGTGTGGTGAGTTTCTATAGATTTGATTTCACCGGTGGCACCAGAAGGCATTACAACAATTTTATCGCCTGCTTTCATAGTACCAGTTTCAACTCTACCTACGGGTACTGTGCCAACACCAGTAATGGTGTAAACATCTTGAATTGGAACACGTAGTGGTTTACCAATTGGTTTTTCTGGCACTGTAAAATCATCAAATGCTAAAAGGAGTGTCTTTCCAGTATACCAAGACATATTCTCAGATTTTTTAACTAAATTATCACCTTTCCATCCAGAAACTGGAATAAATGCCACATTTTCTAATTTGTAACCTACAGATTTTATCAATTTTTCGCCTTTTTCTTTGGCTGAATTAAATGCGTCTTCTTTATAGTCAACTGAATCCATCTTATTGATTGCGACAATTAATTGGCTTACACCAAGTGTTTTTAGTAAGAATGCATGTTCCCTTGCTTGCCCACCTGCTGCGATTGCAGTATCTGTTTCACCTTCTTTTGCTGAAAGTACTAAGATGGCAGCATCTGCTTCAGAAGCACCAGTAATCATATTTTTAATAAAGTCTCTGTGACCAGGTGCGTCAATTAATGTAAAGAAGTATTTTGCAGATTCAAACTTTTGGAAAGCAAGATCAATTGTGATTCCTCTTTCTCGTTCATCTTTAATATTATCCATAACCCAAGCATACTTGAAAGTATCACCTTTTCCGGTCTTTTCAGACTCTACTGCATGCGCAGCAATTGTTCTTTCATCTACAACGCCTAGATCCATCAAGAAATGACCCATGGTTGTTGATTTTCCATTATCAATATGTCCCGTAACAATCATGTTCAAATGTGGTTTGTCTGCCATATGGACTGCCTCTTCGAGGGCATTTATTAGCGTTATGAATTTTTAAAAAAAACTCTACTTTTTTTGAATAAATTTTAGATCAGAATTCTTTGCTAAAAGCACATAAATCAAAGGTGTAAAAAGGTGAATTATGAAAATTACTGTATCAGTTATTAAAGCAGACGTAGGTGGAGTTGGAGGTCATACAAAACCAAG
>JADFLN010000141.1 GCA_022564385.1 Nitrososphaerota archaeon
TTAGCATAAACTTTACGTGCAACTCTAAAATTGGCAACTTCTTCAAAGAATTCTATAGTACAACAAAAAAAGAACGAAAGACGTGGTGCAAAATCATCAATCTTTAATCCCTTATCTAAACAAGTTTGAATGTATGCAATAGCATTTGCTAATGTAAATGCAATTTCTTGTGTTGCAGTACAACCAGCTTCTCTCATGTGGTAACCAGATATTGAAACAGGGTACCAAGATGGTACTTTTTCTGCACAGTATTCAATCATGTCACCAATTAATCGCATTGAGGGTTGTGGAGGATAGATGTAGGTATTTCTGGCAATGTATTCTTTTAGAATATCATTTTGAGTAGTACCACGAAGTTCATGACTTTTGAATCCTTGAGATTCTCCAACAACAATATAATATGCAAGTAATGTTGATGCAGTTGAATTAATTGTCATTGAAGTACTAACCTTACCAAGAGGAATACCATCAAATGCAGTCATCATGTCTTTGACGGATGTTATTGATACACCAACTTTCCCCACTTCCCCTTCAGATTGTGGTGAATCAGAATCATAACCAATTTGAGTTGGTAGATCAAAAGCCATACTAAGACCTGTTTGACCTTTTTCAAGCATGAACTTGAATCGTTCATTGGTAAGTTTAGCATCACCAAACCCAGAATACTGTCGCATGGTCCAGAATCTTTCACGAAACATTCCAGGATGAATTCCTCGTGTAAATGGGTATTTTCCGGCATCTTCTATGGGTTTCTTTTTAGATGATTTTTGATAGATTCGTTTTACTAGAAAATTTGAATCAGTAAAAATTTTCTTTTCAGGTACTTTAGATTTTTTTGTTACCATATAATCACTTTAACAAAGATTTTGTGATTTTATCTCCTGCTTCAAATGGGTCAATGCTTTTTGATTGTAATTTTTTAAGATATTTTGGAAATATTTTATCAGAATATAACATTCCATCAACCTTTTCTTTCAAGTTATTTAAAACAATATCTTTAAGTTCTGCTTCAAGTCGTTCTTGTTCTTTTTCTTTCTTGGATTTCTTTTTAGATATCATCATATCTTTAAGAATTTTTGCAAATTTTGTAATTCCAGTATTCTTTTTTACAGAAGTTTTTAGAATTATTGGATTGCGTTCTGTATCTCCAATATAGTCCAATACTGCATCAAATAGTTGATTTGTTCCGCTGAGGTCACTTTTATTTACAAGATAGATATCTCCAATTTCAGTCAAACCAGCTTTGATTGTTTGAATGCTATCACCAGTATTAGGATTAAATACAACAACGGTGATATCAGCAATGTTTGAAATTTCAACTTCAGTTTGTCCAGCTCCGACGCTTTCAATAATTATTGGATTAAATCCAGAGTATTCTAAAACTCGAATACTATTTCGTAGTGAGCGAGATATTGCACCAGTTGCACCTCTCGAGGCAATACTTCGAATATATGTACCTGAATCAGTGGATTCAGTCATTCTAACTCTGTCACCCAACATAGCCCCGCCAGTAATATGACTAGTTGGATCAATAGCTAATACAGCAGGTTTTGTGCCTAATTTTTTTAATTCAATTACAGTTTTGTTAATCAAGGAACTTTTTCCAGAACCTGCAGAACCCACAATACCTATAACAATAGAGTTACCAGAATCTTTAAAAATTTTCTTTAAAAGTTTTTTTGCTTTCTTTGGTTCATTTTCAACAATGCTGATTGCTTTTGCAATTGCACCGCGTTTTCCTTTTTTAACATCCACAAGCAAATCCAATATACAGTAAGATTTTAGAGGTGCAATAAAATCTTGTGTAATTATATTTTTTTAACAGATAACAGGCATGTTTTGTATTATGTTGCTAACTAATTTCACGCTTAACGCAGTTATTTTTGTACCCTATTCTAATTCTAGTACAGAATGGAGGGATAATTAAATGATATACTTAACATATCATAAATATAGATTGACTGATAGAAAAATATATTTTCACATTAACAAAATTTTAAGACAAAAATAAATTCTAAAGTTTTTTACTTTCAGTAACTCATAGTATTGTAAAATCAATCAAATGTAATATGTCAGACTCTTTCCAATTTTGGTAAATTTCTGCTTAATCTCATTCTATTTTGTCTTAGAAATTCTGCAGGCTCAATATCGTACACTCGATAACCGTTGCAATTCGAACATTGAGAATTACGTATTTTTCCAGTACCTCTACAATCAGCACATTTAACATCCATGAAGAAAATATTCTTTGGTAGTTATTACCACTTGTTTATGAGAAATGAACAAACAAGAGTTCATAAAAAACAAAGCAGGATATTCTTTGTGGTCTACAATATTCTTGTAACTGAAGATTCATCATTTATGAGAACAATGTTAACAGATATTTTCAAAAGTAATTCTAGTGTTGGAGAAGTTTATCAGGCAAGTAATGGCGTTGAAGCTTTGGAGATTTACAAAGATAAAAAACCTGATCTTGTTACAATGGATATAGATATGCCTGAAATGAATGGATTCGAAGCTGCAAAAAAGATAAAATCATCAGATTATAGAGCAAAGATAGTAATAGTGACATCTTCACATAAAAAAGAAGCAATGCAGACAGCAAAAGAATTGGGCATAAAAGAATACATTACAAAACCGTTTGATAACATAAAGATAGAACAGTTAATTGAAAACATTTCAGAACTATAG
>JADFLN010000142.1 GCA_022564385.1 Nitrososphaerota archaeon
TATTTTTGAAATCTCAAAAGAATAATCATCAGAGCAATATATTATTCTAGGAATATTTTCTAGTTTCCATTTTTTGTTTAGTGGATCAATTCTTTCAGGACAAAAACAAAGACCAAAATCATCTCCTACAGTATATCCATGTGATTCAATAATACCTCTAATTTTTTCAGTAGTTCCTGCCTGAATGCTGCTCTCAAGAATTATCATATCTCCTTTTTTGCTGGTGTTAAGAAAAGATTTTACGGCTTTTTCAACATAAAAATTAGAGTCCATACTTTTACTAGCTATTGGTGTAGGAACACAGATCATTCCAATTTTTGGATTACTAAATTCTAAAGAATCT
Organism: Nitrososphaerota archaeon; assembly: GCA_022564385.1. GTDB lineage: Archaea > Thermoproteota > Nitrososphaeria > Nitrososphaerales > Nitrosopumilaceae > Nitrosopumilus. The sequence goes on from JADFLN010000142.1 coordinate 344, forward strand.
GTTTTAAACTGTATGGTTTTTTCATTAATACTTTTTTTTAATTTCTCTGATAGTGTTATCTCAGTTCCCAACAGTCTCTGATTTTCATATCGTTTGATTTTATCAACGTCTGTATCTATGCCTATTACATGAAAGCCAGAATTAGCCAGTCGTATTGCCAGTGGAAAACCAACATAACCAAGACCAAAAACTTCTATCATACAATCTTTTGATTTTGTTTTGGTTACTGTCTTTTCTAATATCAATAATTTAATAACTAAATGGGGGCTATTTCTCCATTTTTATTTACTTTGAAAAAATCCCAATCAATTCATAACAACGTGCCCATAAGTTCACGTTATTTTTAAGTAGGGATTAAGGGAGGACAAATCATGGTATCAGCTACTCAAATTAGACTTAATCGAATACTCCGCGAAGGAAAAATGCTTTGTATTCCAATGGATCATGGCATTTCAAATGGACCAATTGAGGGTCTTGAAGACCCCGCCTCTACAATTTACAAATGTGAGGGACATGGACTTACAAGTGTAATTATCAACAAAGGAATTCTTAAAACATTACCTAAACCAACTAGCGTTGGTATTTTAGTTCATTTTTCAACTAGTACTTCATTATCATTGACACCTAATCGCAAGATGTTAACTGGTACAGTAAAAGAAGCTGTGGCATTGGGAGCAGACGGTGTTTCATTACACATCAATATTGGTGGAAAAGAAGAACCAGAAATGTTAGAACAACTTGGAAAAATTGCTGAACAATGCCACAGATGGGGAATGCCACTATTAGCAATGATGTATCCAAGAGGTGAAAATATCAAGGACCCACATGATCCTCAAATTGTTGGACATGTTGCAAGAATGGGAGCAGAATGTGGTGCAGACATTGTTAAAACATTATACACCGGTGATATAGATTCCTTTGCAAAAATTGTAAAGAGTACACCAGTTCCAATTGTTATTGCAGGTGGTCCTAAAGCAAAAACTGATTTAGATATTCTTCAAATGACTGAAGATGTTATGGCTGCAGGAGCTAAAGGTATCACATATGGAAGAAACATCTTTGCACACAAAACACCTGAAAAAATGGTTGAAGCATTAGCTGAAATAATTTTCAGCGAAGTAACAGCAAAGGAAGCATTGAAGAAAATTGGGTAAAACAAGAGAATTAATAATTTTACCTAAAGTGTCTCAAGCACAATTAACTAAATTTCTTCCTCAATTAGAAGATGAAGGAATCAAGATGATATATCTTGACCCCAAAAAATTAGGTAAGAAAAAAACAAAACTGCTAACGGTTTTTCCTTCAAGTATCGCAAAGTATGTAGTTCTTGAAAAGGAAAGATCATCCAAGCCAAAAGGTAAGAAAGTAGGAAGAAAATTCAAAGTATTATCAAATTCAGATATTGAAAACATTCTTTCTGCTGCAAAGAAAGGACTAGATTTTGTCATAATAGAAGTGAAAGACTGGAAAATTATTCCACTTGAGAATATTATTGCAAAACTCCATAAAATGCATACAAAAATTTTTGCAATTGCAAGTACACCAAAAGAGGTAAGAAAAATGTTTTCAATTTTAGATGTAGGGGTGGATGGAGTAATCTTCAGCACAGCATCAATTAACGAAGTAAAAGAGGCAATGGTATACTTAGGAACCAGTAGTTTTGAGATGAAAACTGCAAAGATTATTGAGATAAAAGAAGTTGGTGATGGTGAACGCGTTTGCGTAGATACAGCTTCAATGCTTCACAAAGGAGAAGGAATGCTAATTGGTAATAGATCTAACTTTTTCTTTCTAGTTCACAACGAATCAGTAGGATCGTCATTTACATCTCCAAGACCATTTAGAGTAAATGCCGGTGCAGTTCATTGTTATACTTTAGCACCAGATGGTACAACTAACTATCTCTCAGAAATTGAAACAGGTTCTGAAGTGTTGATTCTTAATTCTAAAGGAAAGGCGAGAAGAGTAACTGTTGGAAGATCAAAGATTGAACGAAGGCCAATGTTAATGATAAAAGCAGCTATAGGAGAAGAGATAGGTGGAATTATTGCTCAAGATGCTGAAACAATTCGTTTTGTAAAACCAAATGGACAACTAATATCAGTTACGCATCTAAAGAAAGGAGATACAATTATGGTGCATGCAAAACCTGCTACAGGTAGACATTTTGGTATGGAAGTTTCTGACGAATATATATTAGAAAAATGAAATACAAAACTTGTGTATCTATAGCAGAAAAAACGCCATATAAAATCAAACAAACATTAAAAATTACTCTAAAGAAATCAGATTATGCTGAAGTTAGATTTGATTTTTTAA
>JADFLN010000143.1 GCA_022564385.1 Nitrososphaerota archaeon
GCCTTATTTTAACACTTAGAACATTATTTTGGAAAATTCATCCAACAATGTCTGTTCTAAGTTGACCACATGCAGCTGAGATCTCAATTCCTTTTTCAATGCGAACAGTACAATTTACACCAGCGTCAGACAAAATTCGTTCAAATTCATTAACGTTATCTTGTGTTGGACGGTTAAAATTACCAGCAGTTGGATTGATAGGAATTAAATTTACATGAGAGCCATTTCCTTTCAAAAGTATAGCTAGTTCTGTTGCAATTTCAGGTGAATCATTAATTCCTTTCATAAGTGCATATTCAAAAGTTACACGACGTCCAGTTTTTTTGTAATATCTCCTACCTGCTTCGATTATATCTTCAACAGAGTTAGGTCCTGCTGTAGGAACTAGTTTTTTTCGTAATTCATTATTTGGAGCATGAAGAGATATAGCAAGACCAACTTGTAGGTTTTCTTCAGCTAGTTTGTCAATTCCAGATATAATACCTATAGTAGAAATGGTAATATTTCGTTGACCAATTCCAAAACCTCGATTGTGTGTTAAAATTCGCACAGCACGAATCATCTCATCATAGTTTGCCATTGGTTCACCCATTCCCATAAAGACCAAATTTGTTACATGTTCCCCACGTTGCTGCAAAATATTTGCAAAATGAATTACTTGAGCTACAATCTCTTCGGCTTTGATATTTTTTTCAAATCCCATTTGGCCAGTTGCACAAAACACACATCCCATTGCACACCCAATTTGAGTTGAAACACAAATTGTTGATCTTGGATGACCATTAATTTTTGATGAAGGATATTGTATTAGTACTGTTTCTACAGGAGTTCCGTCAGGGAGATTGAGTAGTAATTTGGTTGTGTCTCCATCATCACTTACAACACGATGAATTTCTTTTGCAGAACCAATTGTATATCCTGCTTTAGTTAAGTCTTCTCTTAATTTTTTTGGAAGTTGTGGTATATCATTGATGTCTTTTGGAAATTTGTAATAAAGTGGTAATAGAATCTGGTCTGCTCGATATCTCGGATAACCCATATCAATTACCAGTTGCTCCATTTCTTCTGGAAGTAAACGATAAAGATCTGTCATAATGTTGTAACAGATTCTTAAATCATCTTATAATTTAATCAATAGTATTGAAAATAAAATAAATTTTAAAAAAAAGTTAAAAGATAAGAGAAAAGAGCGTGATTATTCTTCTATTGGTTCTGAATTATCTGATTCAGTATCTATTGTAGATTCTACTGTTTTGGTCTCAGAGGTTTCTATAGGAGTTTCAATATCTGGAGTTTCAATGGTTTTTTCAACTTCAGGTGTTTCTGAATTATCTGATTCAGCATCTATTGTAGATTCTACTGTTTTGGTCTCAGAGGTTTCTACAGGAGTTTCAATATCTGGAGTTTCAATGGTTTTTTCAACTTCAGGTGTTTCTGTACTAGTCTCTACTTTAGACTCTTTTGTCTTTTGAGTAGTTACCTTTTTGAGAGTCTTTTTGGTTTTTTTCTCTGCATCTTCAGGGTCAATAACACCTGCTTCACCTAGAGCAAAGATTACTTCCTCTTCAGGGTGGTGAGGACTATCTACCATTCGAGCAATTCGTTTCTTACCTGCTTTCTTAAAGTATATTCTGTAGGTACTTGTATGCGCAACCACATTTCCGCCAACGGGACGGGTTGGATCCCCAAAAAATACATCAGGAGATGACATAACTTGATTGGTTGCAAGTGCAGCACAATCGTATGTTTCTGCAATTCTTACCAACATATGAACAAAGTGATTTAGTTTTTGTTGCCTGATTGCTAATGTTCCTCTTCCAAGATATTCAGCACGGAACAATCCAACTGCAGAGTCTACAACAAGTAATTTTACATTGTTTTCTTCGATTACAGGACCAGATTCCTCTAGAATTAATGTTTGGTGTGCACTGTTATATGCACGAGCAACGATAATTCTGTCTAGAACTTTATCTGGATCCATTCCATGAGCTTTAGCAATAGTTACTATTCTTTCAGGTCTGAAAGTGTTTTCAGTGTCAATGTACAAAACACTACCATCAAGACCACCTTCTTCTTTAGGTTTCTGAACCATCACAGATAGAGTATGAGCAAATTGTGTTTTACCACAACCGAATTCTCCATAAACTTCTGTTAATGCTTGAGTTTCAATACCACCATCAAATAGAGTATCAAGACAGTTTGTACCAGTTGAGATTTTACCAATATTTTGTCTGCGTTTATAGATTTCAGATGCACTAACAAAATCTTTGGCAAGTAATCCCCCTTCAACTAGATGTAGTCGAGCTTTATTGACAATTTTTGCTGCAGTATCTTTATCCATTCCAGTTATTTCTGAAACTTCTACTGGGCCTCTAACGATGAGATCCATGATGTTATGAATACCTGCATCGGATAATTTTCTTGTAGTTACAGGACCTACGCCCTCTAAACAATCTAATCTTAAATCTTCCACTATACCGTATTGTACGGTACTTGTACTTTATAAGAGTATTGTTTTAGCAAATGATCGTAAAACGATAAAATTTGAGTAATAATGATTAACGTCTCTTTCGTCTTTGGCCTGGTTTATTCTGTCCAGGATATCTTCCAAGAGCAAATCGCTTTTTGAATTTACTTTT
>JADFLN010000002.1 GCA_022564385.1 Nitrososphaerota archaeon
GTGAATTTTCTTTTCCTTTAGTTTCACAAACTAAATTTTCAACAAAAAAGATCTTAAGCATTACGACAACCTAGCATGTTTCCACGAATGAATCGGGGGGATACCATTTTTAGAGATTGTCTGTAATCTGTTTGGTAAATTCTGAAGTAGACATATCTCCTCCAATATCCTTGGTTTTAATTCCTGTTTTTACCAAATCAAAGATTGTAGACTCCAACTTTTCTCCCACTTCAATACATTTTGAATCATTATTTTTCACTCCAAGCCAATCACACATCATCTTAATTGATAACAAAAATGATGAAGGATTTGCAATGTTTTGTCCTGCAATATCAAATGCAGCTCCATGAACTGGTTCAAACAATGCAAAATTATCGCCAATATTTGCAGCTGGTGCCATTCCTAACCCACCTACAACCTGAGATGATTCATCAGATAAAATATCACCATACAAATTTGTAGTGACTACAACATCGAATTCTTGTGGTTGACGTATTAAATTCATCGCACAAGCATCCACATACATTTCTTCAAATACAATTTCAGGATAATCTTTTGAAACATCAGTACAAGCTTTTGCAAATAAGCCATCTGTTATTCTCATAACATTTGATTTGTGAACACAGGTAACTTTTTTCTTTAAATTTCTCTGCTTTGCAGTTTCAAATGCATACTTGGCAATTCTTTTTGATGCAGACACTGAAATTATCCTTAGTGCTACTGCAGAATCTCCTACTCGGAACTCTTTCCCTGTGTAAAGATCCTCAGTATTTTCTCGAACTATCACCATATCAATATCATCACGTAATGCGGGCATATGGGGATATGATTTTGCAGGTCGGATATTGGCATAAAGATCAAGCATTCTCCTCAATACAACAATAACATCAACTGCACTTTCACCAACAGGAGCTTTCAAACATGCATCAGACTGCTTTATTGCATTAATAGTCTCATCAGGAAGTGCCTTTCCTGTCTGCTCAAGTGCATTATCACCAGCTGATAATTTTGTGATATCAAATTTCAAATCAAGTTTGTCATGAATGGTATTTAGCACAGAAATTGCAGATTCTGAAATTTCAGGACCAATTCCATCACCAGTAATTAATGATATTTTGTACATAATGCTTCATCACAATAAGGGAATTTTAGGATTTAGCTTACCTGTTTTTCTTTTAGCATCTTTTTGAGCATGATTCTATTAATGCCATCAATCACAGCTTGAACACTTGTAGTTACAATATCCTCTCCAACTGATTTTGCTGAAACTTTATTTCCTTGTGCATCTTCTACACTAATTGTTACCTCACACAATGCAGATGAACCACCAGAGATAGATGCTAAAGCATAATCTTTAATTCGTATTTCTGAAATTTTACCAGTTATCTTTTGAATTGCATTTAATGCTGCATCAACAGGACCTACGCCATGATCAGTTCCAGTAAACTCTTTTCCATCAATGTTTAATTTTACAAAGGCATAAGGTATTGTTCCAATTCCAGTGGAGACAGAAAATCCAGTTAATTGAACAATTCTTTGGATTCCTTTTTCACCCAAGACATCACTTGCAATAGAAAGTAATTCAACGTCAGTGATTTGTTTTCCTTGATCACCTAACACTTTGATTTTATCAAGAATTTGTTTTGATTGTTCTTCTGTTGGTTTGACTCCATATTCTGCAAGCATTGCATTCATTCCATGAATTCCTGCATGTTTTCCAACACTAAGTCGTCTTTTTCTTCCAACTAATTCAGGACTGATTGGTTCGTATGTAAGAGGATTATTCAACACACCATGAGTATGAATTCCAGACTCGTGACCGAATGCATTATCTCCAACAATAGCCTTATTTGGCTGAACTTTGATGCCCATAATTTTTGAAACATAGCGAGATGTATCATAGATTAATTCAGATTTGATGTTAGTTTCATATTTTTGTTCATAAGGCAAGCATTGCAATGCCATTGAAAGTTCTTCTAATGATGCATTTCCTGCACGCTCACCAATTCCATTAATTGTAACATGTGCACAAGATGCTCCTGCATGAATTCCAGATAACGCATTAGCTACTGCCAATCCAAAGTCATTATGACAATGAACACTGATTGGGAGATTTGTTGCATCAATTGCATCACGAGTTATTTCTGCCATATACTCAGGAGTAGAGTAACCCACAGTATCTGGAATATCAATTCTATCAGCTCCTGCTTTTGCAACTTCACCAAACACCTTTTTCAAGAATTCCCTATCAGTTCTTGTTGCATCCTCAGCTGAGAATTCAACTTGAATGCCTCTTGATTTTCCATATTCTACTGCTTCAATTGCTTTTTCAAGTACTTGTTCTCTTGTCATTTTGAGTTTATACTCCAAGTGAATATCAGATGTTGCAATGAATGTGTGAATGGAATTTAATCCAGCATCAATTGCAGCATCAATGTCTCTTTTGTTAGTTCTTGCTAATCCAACAATCTCACAAGATAATCCTTCACTAGTAATCATCTTTATTCCTTTTAATTCACCATCAGAAACTATTGGAAAGCCTGCTTCAATTACGTCAACGCCAAGTGTATCAAGTTTTTTGGCAATAGAGAGTTTTTGATCTGGGGATAAGGATACTCCAATAGTTTGTTCTCCATCTCTCAATGTTGTATCAAATATTCTAATTTTCATGATCCACTCCTTTGCAATGCAGCAACACCAGTCCGTGCCACATCAATAATGCCAAATGGCTTTATCAATTCCTCAAATGCCTGGATTTGATGAGGAGTTGCAGTTAATTCTATCATAAGTGATTTCTTTTGCACATCATGCACTTTTCCCCCATATGCATTGGCGATCTTGTTAAGTTCCATACTATCATTAGCGTTACTGAGTTTTATCATAAAAAGACAGAGTTCTCTATACACTGTCTTGTGCTCGTCTAATTGCTTGACATCTACTGTATCAATCATTTTATCAAGTTGTTTTACAATCTGTGCAATCTGCTTTTCATCAGTATTGGTAGTAATAGTCATTCTAGAATAATCAGGATTCTCAGTTACCCCTACTGAGATGCTATCAATATTGAAATTTCTAGCTCTAAAAAGATTAGTTATCTTAAACAAGACACCTGTTTTGTTTTCAACTAAAATAGAAATAATTGCCCACATGACTAATCACTATGATGGTAATACCATATCTGCAAGCGAAGTTCCAGGAGCTACAAATGGCAATACATCTTCTAAAGGATCAATTGGAATATCGATTACAGTAGCAACATCACTGCTTAATGCAGTTTTAATTGCTTTATCAAGCTCATCCATTGATTGTGCCCTAATTCCTTGTGCCCCATATGATTCTGCTAATTTTACATAATCAGGACAATGTTGTTGATCTACACCAATCATTCTTTTGTCATAGAAAGTTCTTTGCCATTGTGCAACCATTCCTAATGAAAAGTTGTTTAAGATAAACACGATTACTGGAATATCTTCCAATACTGCAGTTGCGAGTGAGTTTTCAGTCATACTGAAACTGCCATCTCCTGCGATATCCACTACTGGAACATCAGGTCTTGCAACTTTGGCACCAATTGATGCTGGAAATCCCCAACCCATAGTACCAAGTCCAGTAGAACTAAAGAAAGTACCAGGTTGAATTACATCATAGAACAATGATGCCCACATTTGGTGTTGTCCTACTTCAGTAGTGATGATTGATTCAATTGGTAATAGTTCTCTGAGTTTACGTAAAATTTTTGCAGCCCCCATTTCACCTGAATGAATTTTTAAATTCTCTTTCCAATAAGCTTTAGTTTCTTTAACATGTTTTATCCATGTAGATTCTTCAGTTTTTTTGATTGAACGTTGCAAAAGTAATTTTATCATTATTCGAAGTGACGCTTTAACATCTCCAATAACTGCAATCTGTGCTGTTTGGTTTTTACCAATTTCTGCAGGATCTATATCCATGTGAATAATTTTGAGTCGCTTTTCAAAGGCTTCAAAGGTTCCAATTGATCTATCAGAGAATCTAGTGCCTATTGCTAATACACAATCAGCTTCTGTCATCATTTTGTTTGCCTCTGCATGACCATGCATTCCAATTGGACCTAATGACAAAGGATGATTTTCAGGAAATGCCCCCTTTCCTTTGAAAGTTGTAACTACTGGAAGCATGAGAGTTTCAGCAATAGATTGTAATTCAGCAAAAGCTGATGAGATAATAGTTCCGCCACCAGCTAAGATGATTGGTCTTTCTGAATTAAGTAACATATCAACTGCTCTTTCACATGCAACAATATCAGGATCAGTCCAAGGATGATAACCTTGAATTTTAAATTCATCAGGAAATTCCATCTCTGCTTCATTTTGTTGAACATCTTTTGGAATGTCAATAAGTACAGGTCCTGGTCGTCCAGTGCGTGCAATGTAAAATCCTTTTCTTACAGCTTCTGGAACTTCATTAGCTTTTCTTGGTTGAAATGCATATTTTACAACAGGGTTTGACATTCCAATAATATCACTTTCTTGGAATGCATCTTTTCCAATCATTGCAACAGGTACTTGACCAGTTACAGCAACCATTGGTGAGGAATCAGCTTGTGCTGTTGCAAGTCCAGTCAATATGTTAGTGGCACCTGGTCCTGATGTTGCAAAACAAACACCAGGTTTTCTGCTTACTCTACCAAAACCATCAGCCATATGAGCTGCTGATTGTTCATGTCTTGCCAAGATATGTCTAATATTACATCTAGCAAATTCGTCATACATTGGAAGATTTGCACCTCCGGGTATACCAAATACTTGCTTGACGCCTTCTTTTTCCATAGCCGTCATCAAGGCCTTTGCACCTGTCATAGTTTCCATTTTATCTATCAAATCAATCGCCATAATTTTAATGAAGTTAAAAATTTGAGCACACTTTACAGTAAAACAACAACTTGCAAATTCTTGCTAATTGGTCCAGTTACTTTTATGCTCATTGAAATCAAAAATAAAACCAATCAATAATTAATAAAGATTACCAGAAAAATAATCAGGATTTAATCATTTTCGAGTCAGAAGACTTAAACTGATAATTTACATATTTGAAATGACTATATTGTTAGATCGTGAAGAAATCATCAAAATTATTGAAACACTATTTGAAGCAGGAGTAACAAAAGATCTAACACAACTAAAAGACATACATCTTGATGATCCTAGATTTTCTAGCTTTAGTGATTTGCCACCATATGATCTTAAGGATTATAAAACTACAATAGAATTAGAAGAATTAAAATTTATTAGTATTTCAGACTATAGTTATGAAATTAAAAATCTAAAAATTAGTATTTTTGGAGATGCTGCAATTGTGGCAATGGAGTTAATTCAACAAGGAATTATAATAGACAATAAAGCATTCACTGGTGAACACATGAAAATCAAAGGAAGGGCAACATTTGTTTTGATAAAACAACCAACATGGAAAATTGCACACATTCATCTCTCAAAGATAGAGGGATAGATTATTTCTTAGTTGTATTAGGTTTGTTTTGATTAGGTTTGTTTTGATTAGGTTTGTTTTTTGGACCTTCACTAACTAGTTTTTTGTAATAGGCATATGCTTGATCAACAGTAGAATTTCCATGAACTATGGTTCTAACTGCTTTAATCATTTCAACAGGATGTTCTGATTGCCAGATATTTCTCCCCATGTCAACTCCAACGGCACCACCTTTGATTGAGTTGTATGTTAATTGTAATGCATCACGTTCTGGGATTTTTTTTCCTCCTGCAACAATAATTGGAACAGGACATGATTGAACAACTTTTTCAAAATTTTCACAATAATATGTTTTAACAATATGTGCCCCTTGCTCAGCTGCAATTCTGCATGCCAAGGAAAGATATCTCGCATCTTTACCCAATTCTTTTCCAACTGCAGTTACAGCCAATACAGGAATTCCATATTTTTCGGCTTTACTTACTAATTTTCCAAGATTCACAATAGTTTGATGTTCATATTTTGAGCCAACAAAAATAGACATTGCAAGTGCACTTGCATTGAGTCTAATTGCATCTTGAATTGAAACAGTTATTTCTTCTTGAGATAAATCCTCACCAATAATACTTGAACCGCCAGAGACTCTCAACACCATTGGGGTGTTAGTAGTTGCAGGAACACATGTTCTCTGAATGCCTCTTGTAACCATCAAAGAGTCACAATATTTCAAGAGAGGTGCAATTACTTTTTTTGGATTCTCTAATTTTTCAGTCGGGCCAAGGAAATATCCATGATCAACTGCTAACATTAATGCACGATTATCTTGTGGTTTAATGATTTGTGAGAGTCTATTTTTTAATCCCCAATCCAATTCTCTTCGATTTTGAAAGAATCGAAATACCTTTCTTAAGCCTTTCTTATTTTGTAATGATTATTTTCATTGCATTATCACCACTACGTGCATGATCAAATGCTTTTTGGGAATCAACAATTGGGTAGGTATGTGTGATTAGTTGTTTTACATCTATTTGAGAAGATTCAATTAGATTAAGAGCTTCTTTAGTATCTTTATCAGATGCAGCATAACTAGTAACAAGAGTAATCTCTTTCGAATAGATTATACTCATATCAAAATTTAATTTTGCTCCTTTTGAAGGAACACCAAACATCATAACAGTGCCACCTTTTCTTACCATATCAATAGCATCCTCAAGGGCATTCATACTACTAGTTGCAACAATTGCAACATCTACTCCTCGCCCATCAGTATGTTTCAAAATCTTTTGTTTTCTATCTTCATCCATTGAATTTATTGATTCAGTAATATTGAATTTTTTTACAAAACTTAATCTAAAGTCATTAATATCAAAACAGAAAATTTTTGAGAATTTCTTTATCAAAGATAACATTACATGTAACATTCCTGTCGGACCAACACCAAAAATTGCAGCAGAATCACTTTCATTATAACAAAATTTGGTCCAAGCCCGCACACAACATGCTAGAGGTTCAATCATTGCAGCTTCTTCAAAGCTTAGAGAATCAGAAATTTTCAGAATGCCGCCATGTGAAACATTCCATGCAGGTACAACATATTCTTCAGATAACCCACAAGGAGAGAGATTTGTTTCATAGTATTTTTTACACATAGTTTCATTACCATGATTACATAAATGACAATCATAACAAGGAACATGATGATGAGTGAATACTCTATCACCTTTTTTAAATTCTGTAACATTAGAACCAACATCTAAAATTACACCTGCAGGTTCATGTCCTAAACGCATAGATGGTTGCCCATATTGACCAAAAACTTTTTCCAAATCAGAGCCACAAATTCCACAAGCATGCATCTGTACTAAAACATCACCAAGCCCCAATGTTGGCTTTTCTGTTTCATCAACAGAGATTACTGATGGTTCTTTAACAAATGCTGTTTTCATTATAAAACATTGTAATATTGATTATAAGTAGATTAAATGAATCATACACCAAGAATCTTTTTTAGCATCGCTCTGTAATCAACTTCAGTTTTTTCACTTCCTATTGAAGGTAATGAAAAAACAAGAGTATCTTTTTCAGCTCGAAGTGCTGTTAATTCATCATCAATGGATTTTGTGATATCATCACTGACAAGAATCAATCCAACATTAGAATCATCCGTCAATCTCTTAATTTCATCCAAAGCTTTTTGTGGTGTTTCAGAAATAATTCCTGGAACTCCAGCTAATTGAAAACTAGTTACAAATGATTTACTCCCAACAGTGAAGATTTCCATAGTTAAAATTTTGTCTATTCTAATTTAACCCTTTTTGGTAGGTAATAGATCAGGAAAGATTGATTTAGTTTGAAAAATTAGGGAATTCATGACAGAAATCGATACTCAAAAAAATATCTATTTGTTCCTTCATGGAAGAATGGATCTGAAAGAAAAAGCAATGAATGGGCTTACAACAAAGGGATTTGCAAATGATAAAGTAATCATGGCTTTACCAAATGAAGTTGGAAATGTAGGAGATTACATGGCAATGTTATGGATGCCACCAAATCCAGACCACATTAAGATTCAACAAATTACAAAAATTGAAAAAGTGGAATCAGATGATGTAACTGGCCTTTGGAAAGGAGTCTCAAAAGATGATATAGATACTATTCCATTAGAGTAAGTTATCAGAAACAACCAACTAAAGTCAGTGCATTTTTTTCAATATATTTCTAGAATCAGAATTTTTTAATTTTCTAGAATAAAATATTCCAAAAATTAGTACATTGAATTGTTACTAACCGAAATTGTCTATAAAATTTTTACTTAGTAACACATTCAAATAATAAATAATTACAAATCAGAAAGCAATCCGGAAAGAAAATCAGAAAATTCTTCATCAGAGAAAACAATTTTCTCAATTTTATTTTCTCTTTGAGCAATCTTAGCAGATTCCAAATGATAGCAAGTGGTTTTTCCATTTAGTTGTCCAAAGTAAAATCCAGGACAAGAACAATAACCACCTTCAGGATCAAACCAGTATTCTTTTTCTTTCCCTACAACTGTCCAAATTTTTCGTTGACTGGGCTCAAAAATATGTAGTTTTATACGCTTTTCAGAAACTATTGTCTCAACTCTATCCGAGTCTTTATTCACAAGGATTTAATCAGATATCTGTAGTATAACTTTGATGTTACGAACTAGAATCATCCCATTGAAACCGGCATTGATTCTATAAGGTAAAAAAAAAGTATCTCATAGTTACCGACATTCACATAGGATTTGAAGATAGATTGACATCAAATGAAATTTTCATTGGTAAAAATTCCACCATAAATGAAACGATTCAAGATATTTTAGAAATCATTGATACAGAAAAACCAGATTCATTGATTTTACTAGGAGATATCAAATCAAGCATTAAAAATATTTCAAAAAGTGAGTGGAATGAAATTCCAATGTTTTTTGAAAAAATTAGAGAAAAATGCGAGATAACTTTGATTCCTGGAAATCATGATGCAAATATTCAGAGGTTAATTCCTGATAATATTTCTATGATTAGCTCAACAGGCATGGTTGAAGAAAATGTTTTGTTGACACATGGACATACAATGCCTTCAGAAAATTTTTCTCATGTTGATAAAATTATTATGGGTCACGTACATCCGGTATTTTTTCAAGAAGATTCGGTGATAAATGGGCAAAGAGTTTGGGTATCAATTAAGACAGAAAAGGAAAAAATTTTTCCAAACAAATCAGGTGAATTAGAAATAATCATAATCCCCTCATTTAACAAATATTTTTATGCAACACATAGAAAAAAATACAAAAAATCAATTTCACCAATTATTGATAAAATCAAAAATATATCTACTGCAAAAATAGTCACACTTGACGGAGCGATTATAGGAAATGAGTCAATTATCAAACAGGTAATTTAATTAATCAAATTCATCATAAGGCTCAATTGGTTCTTTAGTGGTTTCATTATGTTCAAGCCACTCCAAAGTCTTCACAAAAGAATCTGCTAATTCAATAGTTGTTAAAACAGGAACCCCTAATTCCAAAGATTTTCTTCTAATTTGATATTCATCATCCAACATTCCAACATATTTTTCCAATGTAGAAGTACTTGGAATGTTTATGATAAAATCAATTTTTTGTTCATATAGAAGATCCGATATGTTTGGTTTTCTTTCTGGTTCTGAAATTTTGTAAACTATTTCCACTTGACCAATTTTTTCTTCAAAGAACTTTGCTGTATGTTCAGTTGCCAAAATTTTGAATCCAAGGTGTTTAAGTTTTGCAATACTTGCAACTAGTTTTTGTTTATTTTGATCACCACCAACAGTTACAAGTGCAGTTCCTTTAACAGGTAAATGGTAACCAACAGATATCAAACCTTTTGCTAATGCATCATAGAAACTATTTCCAAAACAAGCAGCCTCACCAGTGGATTGCATCTCAACTCCCAATGTAATATCTGCACCTTGTAGTTGCATAAAGGAGAACTGTGGAACTTTGATTCCATAGTTGTGAATCTTTTGCCATTTGTTTTCAGGTATTTTAGGCAAGGGTTTATCCAAAATAGCCTTAGATGCAAGAGAGATCAGATTCATTTTAACAAGTTTTGAGACAAATGGCATAGAACGTGATGCTCTAATATTTAGCTCAATCACATATACATGCTCATCATGAACTAAATATTGAAGATTGAATGGACCTTTAACATTAAAGGTCAATGCAATTTTTTTTGTATATTCATTGATGGTCTCAATTATTTTGTTACTTAAACGCCATGGTGGAATACACATCATAGCATCTCCAGAGTGAACACCAGCACTATCAATATGTTCAACGATAGCACCAATGATTACTTGTTTCCCATTACAGATTCCATCCACATCTACCTCTAGTGAGTTTAACATGAATTTTGAAATTACAACAGGATGATCAGGAGAAACATCAAATGCAGCCTTGACATATGTTTTTAGTTCTGTTTGAGACCAAACAACTTTCATGGCAGCACCAGAAAGAACGTAAGAGGGCCTTACAATTACTGGAAACTCTACTTCTTGTGCAAAGTTTTTGGCTTCAGTGAGATTTGAGAATTTTTGCCAACGTGGTTGTTGAATATGAAGTTTATCAAGTTCAGCACTAAATTTCGAACGGTTTTCTGCCCTATCAACATCAATTGCACTAGTTCCCAAAATGTTAACACCATGTTTAGCGAGACCAAGAGTTAGATTATTTGCAGTCTGTCCTCCAACACAAGTAATGATTCCTTTAGGATTTTCAAATTCAGTAATATCTAAAATTCTTTCTTCAGTTAATTCTTCAAAATATAATCTAGTACAAATATCATAATCAGTAGATACTGTTTCAGGATTACAGTTTACTACAGAGATATTTTTTTCACCATTTTCCTGTAAGCCCCAAACCATGTTGACTGTACCCCAATCAAATTCTACACTACTACCAATTCTATAGGGTCCAGCACCGAGTACAACAATCGCTTTTTCATCAGATGGAATCTCAATATCATGAGAATGACCACCATATGTCAGATAAAGATAATTTGTAACTGCAGGGCATTCTGCTGAAAGCGTGTCAATTTGCTTAACAGAGGGCAAAACACCTAATTTTTTCCTTAAATTACGCACATAATCAGGGGTTTTGTCCTTTGCACGAGCAATCTGCTTATCAGATAAGCCCAGTTTTTTTGCTTTCCAAAGACGAGATTCTCCCAGTTCAGAATTTTTTAATTTTGATTCAATATTTACAATATTTTTTATTTTTTCAATAAACCAAGGATCAATTGTAGAGAGTTTGTAAATTTGTTCAACTGAAATTCCCATTTTCAATGCAATTGCAACATGATACAAAATGTGATCATCATGATAAGTAAGTTTGTTTTCAATTTCTTCTTCATTGTAAGTTTTTCCATTTACACGATTAAGAACTAATCCATCATTTCCAATATCTAACATTCGAATTGATTTTTGAAGTGATTCCTCAAAGGTTCTGCCTATTGCCATTACTTCTCCAACTGATTTCATTGCAGGTCCAAGTTTTCGATTCACAAGTTCAAACTTTTCAAAGTCCCATCGAGGATGTTTACATACAATATAATCAAGTGATGGTTCAAAACATGCAGTAGTACTTTGTGTAATTCTATTAACTAGTTCTGATAAATTATATCCCAATCCAATTTTTGCAGACATGTATGCCAGCGGATAACCTGTTGCTTTACTTGCAAGAGCAGAAGAACGTGAAAGTCTTGGATTTATTTCAATTGCAACATACTCATCAGAGTTTGGTTCAAGTGCGTATTGGATATTGCATTCACCCACAATTCCAATATTTTTAGTTGCACGCAATGCAGCAGAACGTAGCATATGATATTCATGATTATCAAGGGTTTGTGATGGAGCAACTACAATATTATCACCAGTGTGAGCTTTCATAGAAAGAATATTTTCCATGTTACAAACAATTATGTTGTTTCCATCATAATCCCGCATTACTTCATACTCTATCTGTTTCCAGTGTCCAATGTATTCTTCAATTAGAACTTGACCAACAATACTTGCTTTAATGCCACGCTGTACAATCTCATGAAGTTCAATTTCATTATGGGCAACTCCTCCACCTCGTCCACCCAGAGTATATGCAACTCGAATTATTACAGGATATGATAATTCTTCAGCTGCATTTTTAGCATCCTCAAAATTAGTCACAGTTTTGCTGTTCAAAACAGGAACTTGAGATTTTTTCATAGAATCCTTAAAGAGTTGCCTATCCTCAGCTTTCTGGATTCCTTGAATTGATGTTCCAAGAACACGTACACCATATTTGTGAAGAATGCCAGATTCCCCTAGATTAACACCACAATTAAGAGCAGTTTGCCCACCATATGCTAGCATAATTCCATCTGGTCTTTCTTTTTCGATTATTGATTCTACATACTCTGGGTTTACTGGAAGTAGATACACTTTATCTGCAAATCTAGTATCTGTTTGGATTGTTGCAATATTTGGATTGATTAATACACTTTTCAATCCATCTTCATGTATTGCTTTTAGACATTGACTTCCGGAGTAATCAAATTCACCAGCTTCTCCGATTTTAATAGCCCCACTTCCCAGTACAAGAATTTTCTTTAACGACTCATTCTTTGGCAATTGTTCATTCCTCCATAAGGCGTTTTAGCTCTTCAAAGATAAACTTACAATCATAAGGACCAGGTGAAGATTCGGGATGAAATTGTACTGCAATACAATTTTGTTTTTTGTGTTTTATTCCTTCAATTGTTTTGTCGTCTACATTTGTAAACCATAATTTAAATTCAGATTTCTCAAGTGATTCAGGAGTAATTCCATAACCATGATTCTGACTAGTAACATAAACTTGATTGTTTTCTACATTCACACAAGGCTTGTTTTGTCCTCGATGTCCATATTTTAGTTTGTATGTTTCAGTATTTCCTGCAATACCAATAATTTGTGCCCCTAAACAAATTCCTAATGTAGGAATATTATTTTCAATTAATTTTTTTGCTGTATCTATTGTATCTGAACAATTCTGTGGATCACCAGGACCACTACTGAGTACAACACCTTTGGGATTGTAAGACATTATTTTTTCATAAGTAGTATTCCAAGGAACTAAGATTACTTTATAACCCAATTGACGAAGATTTCTCAAAATTGCATTTTTTGCACCAGTGTCAATTACTACAACTGATTTTTCATCTTTGCCGTAAACTTTTTCTTGTTTTGTGGATACAATATCCATGAATTGTTCAGAATTATAATGAGGTGCAGATGAAAGCTGTTTTTTTATTTCTTCAACATCAATTTCAGAATCAGATACCACAAGAGCTGCCATCATAACGCCACCAGTTCGTAGTTTCTTTGTTAATTCACGAGTATCAATTCCAGAGATTCCAGGTATCTCTTCGTTGTGCATCCATTCATCAAGAGTCATTGAAAGATTCCAGTGACTAGCAGTCAAGGATAATTCGTGGACTACCAGACCTCTTATTTGGATTTTATCCGATTCAAAGAATTTGGGAATACCATCATCGTCTTTAACTGAAGGATCAGGAACCCCATAATTTCCAATTAGAGGATATGTAAGTGTGAGAATTTGACCATTATATGACGGATCGGTTAGTGCTTCAGGATATCCAACCATCCCAGTATTAAAGACAATTTCACCAAAAACAGTTGTAGAATAACCAAAGCCTAGACCATCAAGAACAGTGCCATCATCAAAAACCAGCTTTCCAAACTTGTTTGCGTGGTTTGATTTTTTGGTAGTTATTGTTACCCTCGTAAAGTCCGAGTGAATGTGAATTTAAGTTTTGTGTGGAAAAGAAATAGAGAAATTTTGATCGCAGAAAAATATGTAATGTTTAGAGAGCTTTAAACTCTTCACTCCATTTGTGATAAGCCCGAACCATTTCAGTTGAAACACTTGGTTTTCTTCTTGCCATTATATCCTTAAAATCAGATGGCGTAAGTTCTCGGGGTTGAATAGGTGTTTCGCCTTCTATAGGTTCGTGATAGTCTGGAGAATTGAATATTTCATGAACTGTTTTAATTTGTGCTGCTTGACATATATCTTTGATATCGCTTGCACTATATCCATCAAACATTTTTGCCAATTCAGCAGGGTTTACTTTGAAATTTTTTCGTAGAGGTTCAGTGTATTGCTTAAAGAGGTGTTCTCTAGCTTCTAGTGATGGTAATGAAACATAAATTCTCTTTTGGAATCGTCTTAGGAAAGGCCAATCAAGACTCCAAGGTTTGTTTGTAGCTCCAATTACATAAAGCATCAAATCTTTTCCTTTACCATTAACACCATCCATCTCAGTTAGGAATTGATTTTTGGTTCTTACTTCTCCACCAACTTCACTATTTCTGGAACCCAATAAAGAATCAACTTCATCTACAAACAAAATAACTGGTTTGCCTTCTTTTTCAGCATAATGTCTTGCCATAGAAAATAATTTTGAAACATTCTTTTCTGCTTCACCTAACCATTTACTCATCATGGATGATGCATCTACATTGATAAAGTAACCATCCATCTCATTTGCAGTAGCAGCTGCAAGCATTGTTTTTCCGGTACCAGGAGGTCCATAAAGTAACATTCCTTTTGGCCATCCAAGAGGGAATAAATCAGGTCTTTTAGCTGGATATATGATTGATTCACGTAATGCATTTTTAGCATCTTCCAAACCAACTACTTGAGCCCATGTAACATTGGGTTTTTCTTTCATTATAAGATCTTCAAAGTCGTTTTCTGTTTCTTGTCTTTGCACAGATGCCTTTTGATCTTTTTCTGATGCTTTTGGATCAACTGCAGGCTCAACACCACCAGCTTGTTGTAGTGCATTAATTCGATTATGGTAAGAGCTACATCTTTCTTTGTAAATTTGGTTCAATTTGCTGTTAGGATAAAGTTTCAATAGTTTTACAAGGGCATCAATTGCATGCTGATAATGTGTGATTGCCATGCCACGTGCGCCCTGAGAATCAAATTTGATAGCCTCAGAGGCGTATTTACTAGCAGTATTTTCTAATTCTTGCGGTGCTAAACTCATCTCAATTACCTACACATATCTCCTGAAGAGTTTTGTTGGTATTCAGTTGTGTTAATCTCTGTACCAAAATGTGTTAAATTAATTGCACTTGTTTCGTGCTCATCATAATCAGGTCCATCATGAAATCTCTTTTTGAAATCAGATTTTTCAGATATATGTACATGCATGTCTTTTACTTTGTTTATCGAGTCTTCAGCTGAAATTATCAGTTCAGAGATTTCATCATCTAGATTCTCTAGTGAATTTGCAGTATCAGAGATTATAGATACAAAGTGCTTTAGAATTGAATGTATCTCTTTTTTGTCAGCATGTTTACATAGCATAAAATCAGCAATCCCAACAATTTTGTTTAAATCCTGAAGTTCATCAAAAGTGAGTTTGTCTATTTTGTCATCATCAGAAGGTTTGATCTCGGATAATTTTTTATCAATTTTTGAAGATAGTGTTCGTATACGTTCAATATCCTTGAAAAAGTTTCGTTTAGAATTCAGTAAAATCAAGCATTACATACTTTAAAAAAATTAAGATTAGGATACTGCTTACTTATTTTAGAGTTTACCATCAACTTTACTCCATTAAGTAAAGTTGATGATTCTTCATTTGATTGACTAAAGTCAAATCTTGCCTTTGTAAGTACAGCAGAATCTATCACTATACTTCCTAAATGAACAGATAGTTCAGACAGTTGATGGCTACAATTTGGAAGAATATCAAATAATTGTGCACTAACTGTTCTAATTAGTGGTATAACAGTAGGAAGAATTTTAGGAATGCTTCCCACATTAGATATTTTTCTGGTTCTTTTTTTAATTTGAGATAGGATTTCCAGAGAAAAGGCCATAATTCGTTCCAGTTCTATTGCTTTAAGATGACTGTTATCAGATTCATCAAGATTGTCTACCAGAAATATGTTTAATTTTTTCTGGTCATACATTTTTTTCTTAAGAATCTCAAAAACAACATCTAACAGATTTACAGAATATTCCAATCTAGGAACAAGTGTAACTGAGGTAGATATGTTAGCATATTCTAATGTGCTAACATCGCAGTTAATCAACATACTATTTTATGATTCTAGATTTTGTATTTGAGGGTCTTGTAACAATTTATTCAGTAACTACAGTTACACCCATCTGCAGATACAATTTTGATTTTTTTTAAGTACTTGTTTAAAGGAATTTAGCTCTCAATTTTACCTAATAACAAATCAAGTAAAATCATGGTAAATGAGCATGCATTAACAGTCAGTTTAGAAGAATTTGGATTAAGCAAATATGAGGCACAGGCATATGTATCTCTGATTGCCAAAGGGACAATCTCTGCTGGTGAATTAGCATATTATGCAGATATTCCACGAACTAAAATTTATCCAACTTTACTGAAACTGGAAAAGAAAAAGCTGACAATAATTTCAAAGAGTAAGCCAATAATGTGTACAGCAATTGCACCTGAAGATGCATTTGATGGAATCATTCACGAGCAAATCAATAAGGTAAATGCAATGAACACATTAGTTTCAAATTTAAAGAAAGCAAGTGAAGAGAGTAGAAAGTCAAGAGGGACTGAAGAAAAAAGATACTTTCAGATTAGTGCAAATAATGTTTTGACTCAACTCCAAACAATGATTGAGGGTTCAAAATCATCAATTAAAATAATGGCAGACCAATGGGGTTTTGGATTATTAGCCGAATGTAAAGAACAATTATTATCAGTTTTACGTCGAAATTTAGATGTCAAAGTACTTGTTGTACCAACACAAATTTGCTCGGAATCATATAGAATAATTCCTGATGGAGTAGAGATTAGAGCATCTGAAATTACTCAAAATTGTTTTATTTTTGACGAGACTGAATTGTTAATGATAAATAATGAAAATGGGAAAGGGATAATTTTTTCATCAACTGAAATTCTTGGAGGTAATCAAGAAAAAGTATTTTCTAATATATGGAAGAACGCAATTAAAACTAAAGCTCTTGCAGACATGACAAAAACAGAAGCACAGGAAATTTATAAAATAATTAAAACTGTTAGTGAATTGGGTTTAATGTATATTTTAAATTCTACAATGATATCAAAAAAACCAGAATTTGACATGTTCAAACTGTTGGAAAAAAATGGAATTTCTTTAAAGTCAAAATCACTTGATGACATCATAGAGATAATGGATGCAATTATGCAAATAACGTGCTCAGGACATGTGAACTTTAATGCAATTACCAAAAATATCACAATTGAGTCAAAACTAAACAGTAATCATTCACTACCTTGGGTTTCAATTTTGGATGGATTCCTACAAAAACAAGGTTACAAAACTAGAACAATTTATCAAAATAATTCTAACAAAGGTGAAAAAGTTCACATTAAGATAAGTAAAAAATAAACAACCAATTTGGTGTTAGTTCCAAGATATAGGCATAAGAAAGATTTAGAGAATAAATAATGTGATCCAGGCTTTTCGGGTTTATTCCACAGAATACCTGAATCACATGTGATAGGACGTTTGTAAAATAACTAGAACAAAATCAACATTAACATCTTGTCTATTTAATAAAAACAAACGATATCAAAATAAATAGCGAAACAAGAAGATTAGAATAATTTAGAGTTCCAGCCCAAATGAATCAGTTAAATTAGAAAATTGTTTGTATGATTCTAAATATTGTCTACCCTCGGATGTTATAACAAAGGTATTTTTTCCATCATATTCAATTTTGTTGATCAAATTTGCACCAGTTAAATTTTCTAAGAATTTTGATAATCTTGAATGTGAAAGATTTGCTTTGGTCAAAAGATGAGTGGTCTTGATTCCATCTAATCCAGATTGTTCAGTCACAATTAGAAGATCGGCCATAATTTGTATCCCTGATCTATAATTATTCAAATCATACAGAAATGAACAAAATTAACATTAACATCTTGCCTGTCTATTAAAAACAAACAACATCATAATCAAATTTGGAAACAAAAAGAGTTGAGAAAAAACTAAAAAATTAAGAAATTAAGGTAAAACTAAAATCAGACAAAATATGATCAATAGTCCTGATTGAAGAAAAACTTGAATCTTTGGGAATAAAGATTCCAAACCCCCCAACACCTTCAGGATCATATGTTCCGGTAGTAAGAACAGGAAATTTGCTGTACATTTCAGGACAAATTCCAATGGAAGATGGTAAAGTGATCTTTACAGGAAATGTTTCTGATGACAACTTGGAAATTGCTCAAAAATCTGCAAGAATGTGCGCAATTAACATTTTAGCACAAATAAAAAGGGAGATAGGGGATTTGGACAAAGTTTCTAAAATAGTAAGATTGTCAGGATTTGTGAATTCTGTTTCAGAATTTTCACAACAACCCAAAGTCATCAATTCAGCTTCTGATTTGTTTTTTGAGATATTTGGTGAGAAAGGAAAACACACCAGAATTGCAGTTGGAGTTGCTAGTTTGCCATTAGACGCTATGACAGAAATTGATGCAATTATTGAAATTTCAGAACAATAAGAATAAACCTAAATTATTTAAAAAATACAACATTACATGTACAATTTAGAAAAATTAGAATCAGAAAAATGTATTTCACTTGAAACATTTAGAAAAAACAATCAGCCTGTTAGAACTCCTGTTTGGTTTGTAATCAAAAATGATTTGATTTATGTTGTTACTCGGGATCAAACAGGTAAAGTAAAACGTCTTAGAAATAATCTCCAAGTAAAAATTGCAACATGTAATTTCAAAGGAAAAATTAAAGGTGAGTGGATATCAGGAACTGCTAAAATTTTAACAGAAGAAGAAACGCAAGAAGCAGTAAAGTGGAGAGATAAAAAGTATGGACTAATGGCCAAAATTGCCAAATTTTTAAGTAAAGGTAAGGGTGAGCTTTGGGCATTCTCAATTAAAGTAGATTAAATTATTTTTTGTAACTTTATCTCTTGCTTTAGTTTTAAAGCAGTCAATCCTGCAAATCCAAAAATAATTACAAGACCTACATAAGCCAAAATTTGACTGTATTCAATTAATACGGCAGTTGCACCGACTCCAACAACACTTGGAAGTAAAGATAGTACATACAGAAACCAACCACAGCAACCTAGTGGTACTAGAGAGAAAAACGAAAAAAAGGATGTTGTAGCAACACTGCCCGAATTTCCTCCAAATGCTTTTCTTTTTATGTTCAGTTTGCACCCTAGCAATTTACTTTTCTCAGACAAGAAAATTTGTAATCCTATTCCAATTCCCATGCCAATTATAACTATAGAATTTATTTGAAATGCTGCATTGATTGCTGCAAGTGGTTCTAATGCGGGGGTTGTAATTACAACCACTGAAAGATACACAACTATTGTAATTATTCCAACAATGATTGCTTTTTGAATTGGTCTCATCTACACATCACCATAAACTAGAGTTTCTGGATGAAATGCAACCCATGCAAACCAAAACCCAGGCTCAATTGGCATTCGCTCTAATTGTTTTCCTTCATATTCACCAGATATTGATAGACCGTCATAGTTCCATTCAGAATTTGTTAGAGTATCAATAATTTTATTATCTTCATGTACAAAATCTAATACTTGATCATCTAGGGTTCTCTCAAAAGCACGAGAGTTTTGAGAAAATAGTGAAACAAGCATTACAGGTGTTTCACCAATGAAATCATTGATAATAATATTTGATTCAATGTCATTTTGCTTGTATGCTTTGTAGATACCGTCTTGATTAAATCCAATGATTATCTCTTTTGGATGCATTCTGTCATCTCTATGTTCTACTGGAAACATAATCCGTGGCTCTGTGTAATAACTTCCATAAGGGTCAGTTGTATACGAACGAACATACCCAGTATCAGTTGTTAATACCAAGGTATCTGGATGAAGTGTTTTCCAATCACCCCATGTAATGACATCAAATGGAATCAAATCAAGTTGGTATCCGCTTAATTCTCCTTTAACTGCAATTCCAAGTGCTTGACTCCAATATGATTCAGTTAATCGGTCATACATCAACAAATTACTGTTGTATAGTTTTCCAGAAGTTCCAAATTCTACTACTTGTCCATCAATAACTCTCTCAAAGACTTGATTTGTATAACACAAGGGACAATAAGTAATAGCTACAGGAGTTCCACCCACATTATCATTAATTATTTCATGCCAAACTAAAATAAAGATAGGATAAGCTTTTACTTCTCCGTTAATTTCCAATCCGATGATAATATCTGAGCCAGACATGAAATGAGAACCTTGAACATTTGTAAATACAGGATTATCAATTGATGGGATTCCATCCTTTGGTGGTCCACCACCTCGGATCTTATCTAGTGGAATGAGATGCTTGATGCCATTTGTTTCCATTATACTGAGTCCTGTAGAATCAAAATCAATTGCAATAGATTCAATTTGATTAGAAATAGTAATTTCAGGAATAGGCTCACCGTGGAATGAAACAGCTAACACTACAATTGTAACACCAATTAGAATTACAGGTGCAATAATCTTTAGATTCAATTTCAGATAATTATTGTTTGTGAAATATTAAAAAATTTCTCCAACTTTATTTTTGATTTGGACAAATCCTTTTAATAAGTTTCAAAAGTGTGTAGAATTATGAACACAGAGGCAATTCTAAAGGGAAATGTATTACATGATATTGCTTTCATGGGATTAAGAACTGGCTATTGGAGTAATTTTCATAGTTCATGGAATAGGAAAGTTTGATCCAAGTTTTGTAGGATTTCTTACGGGGCCTCTGGGATTTCCTCCAGAGATGCAAATTCCAATTGCATTAGCAGAAATGATTCCAGGAATATTGTTAATCATGGGAGTTTTAACTAGAATTTCATCATCATTATTATCCATAGTAATGTTGGGAGCTATATTTTACGTAAAAGGTGCAACAAATCTTACAGGAGAAAAAGCATTTGAGCTGGACTTGATACTTCTTGCTGCAAGTTTAGTAATTATTGTTGCAGGGCCAGGAAGAATATCAATTTCACACATAGTAAAAAAAATTCCTAGATTTTTACAATGATTACTTTATTTTTTTATTTAATTCTGTAATGAATTTTTTTATTTTCAGTTTTGGAATTATAGCACCACATGCCTTATCATGTCCACCGCCAGAACCACCAAGGTCAGTTGCTAAAATATTAACAATCCTGCCTAAGTGCACTTTACAATCCTTAGAACCTCTAACTGAAACTGCATAGATACCATGATCAACTCTCTCCTTGTATGCAACACCAACATTTTTCCCAGATAACCCCATCACAAAATTAACAGCGCCGCTTGCTCCTGCATCTAGAATTTCCATATAGCCAAGATTTTTCATGGTTTTCATTCCTTGTTTTACTTTGGCAATCATTTGGGAGAGTTTTTCAACTTGGATTTGAGCAAACTCAAAAGTATTTGGAATGTCATGTGGGAATTTAGAATCTGCCAATTCTTCTACTAAATACAACAAGTAATCGGGGTCTTTTTGATGTCCAACAATGTTGTATGTAAGTACTGTAGCATTGATTAAAGCAAATTGTCGATCATAAATTTGTAGTAATTTGGAGCCAATTGGCCTATCTTCCATATAGTCAGTAATAGCTGCACATGTTGCTACAAATGATGCATGATCATTGAGTTTTGATTTGAACGCAGTATAAACCTGAACAGTAGTACATTCATTGATATCATGAATTACTTTGACTTTGATTTTCTTCAATGATTTTACAATAGTAGGATCAATGTCATGATGATCAATGTAAGTAACTGCAATTTTATTTTTTCTAAGAGTTGTCATAATATCTACAAATTTATCTTGGGTATTTTTGCTTAGGCCCAAATCACAAATATATAGAGATTTTAGTTTTTTATCTAAAACCACTTGTTGTATAGCTTCCATTTGGCCTGGATAGTCCACAAGAATTGAATCCCCACCAAAGGCTTGTCTAATTAATGCAGCAGAGCTGATTCCGTCATTATCTTCCTTATGAGAAATACAAACAACGTTTGTTCGTTGTGTCTTGATAGTTTTTTTAGTTGGTGTTTTTTTAGTTGGTGTTTTTTTAGTTGCTGTTTTTTTAGTTGCTGTTTTTTTAGTAAGAGTCTTTTTTACAGTTTTTTTGCTTATAGATTTCTTGCGTTTAGATACGGACAATACGATTGAAAAATTATTCCCTCATTTAAATGAAGAATGAAAAATTAAGATTTTCTAAAAGACTTTTTGATGCCTTGATTAATCAAAGAACTAGAATCAAGATAAACATCATAAAATGACAATCCATCCATTTGGGTTTGATGATCTACTTCTTGAATTTTTGTTAGTTTCTCGGGTGATGCATTTAATACCAAATCATCTAATTTTTGTAAATCTCTACGCTCCTTGGGGGTCATTTAATTTTTAATTAGAAATTTTCATTTATGACCAAAAGTTGTGATATTAGACTAATTGCTAAATTTCATAGACATGATTTTGGCAAAAATATAATAGAAGATTTTGAGTATGCTCAATATGGAGACCAAAAATATTGGTTTACGAGGAATTGAGATTGCAGATACTAAAATCTCAAAAATTGAAGGAGATAAGGGTAAACTCATTTATCGCGGATATGACATTTTCGATCTTGTAAAAAACTCAAACTTTGAGGAAACAGCATATTTGCTTCTTTATGATAGTCTACCAAACAAGCATCAACTAAACGAATTTAATGCAAAATTGATTGATGCAAGACAAATTCCAAAGCAAATGCAAAAGAACATTGGAAATTGGAGAAAAGATGCAGATCCTATGGATATGCTTCAGGCATTTGTTGCAGCACTTGCCGGATATTATGATGAAGAATTTTCAACTAAAGAGGCTAGTTATGACAGAGCAATTAACCTCATCGCCAAGGTCCCCACCATCATCGCAAGTTGGCAGAGAATAAGAAACGGATTAGAACTTGTAGATCCTGATTCTTCTCTAAATCATGCTGCAAATTTTCTATACATGATGTCTGGTGAAAAACCAGTTCAGGAAGTTGAAAAAGTCTTTGATATATGTTTAATTCTTCATGCAGACCATACTTTCAATGCATCCACATTTACAGCAAGACAAGTTGCATCAACAAGAGCACATATGTATTCAGCATCAAGTGCTGCAATCGGAGCATTAAGTGGAGAATTACATGGGGGAGCCAATACAGAAGTTATGAAAATGTTGTTGGAGATGGAAAAAATAGAGAATGTTGAACCATGGATTAAAGAAAAAATGAGAAAGGGTGAAAGAATAATGGGAATGGGACATGCTGTTTACAAAACATATGACCCACGAGCACAGGTACTAAAAGAATTATCAAGAAAATTAGCAGAACAAACCAATCAACCATGGTTTAAAATGACAGAAAAAATTGAAACCACTACCATTACTGAGATGAAATTGCAGAAAGACAGAGATATTTATCCAAATGTAGATTTGTACAGTGCTTCAATCTATTACATGTTAAAAATTCCAGTAGATCTCAATACACCAATCTTTGCAATTTCAAGAGTTGTAGGATGGGCAGCCCATATCATTGAAGAGAAGTTTGCAGAAGCTGCGCCAAAACCAGCACTGTATAGACCAAAAGCTACCTATGTTGGAAAGTATTGTGGTCCAGAAGGATGTGAATATAAAACACTAGACTTGAGAAAATAATTTTTAATTTCTTGTACTAAGCCATTCTTTTGCTTTAGAGTTTACGTCATGTTTGTACAACACTTCAAAAACCATATCATAAAATGTAATACCTTTTTTTTGTGCTTGAACATCAAGCCATCTTATTCCGTCTGCTAATTCGGGATCATACTCAGAAAATTCTACTAGTTCGTCTACCATCTTTGAGAAGAATGTGTGTGACTCAAGCATGAATACACCTTTCAATCTATGATCATAAGGGGTATATTCAAAATATATAGACAAAAGACCCCTTTTTGGTTGACAATTGTCCATGTATTTTATTCATATGGAAATCCAAAAAAAATTTCATGGGTTATTCAAACTAGGAATTCAATAGTTGAACAAAATAGAGAACATGCAGAAATCTATAAAGACAAAGTGACAAGTTTACAATCAAAATATATTGCATTACATGTTGGTTTATTTTGGAGAGTTGGAGTTTTTATTATAAAAAATAAAGACATTGTTAAAATAAAATTTGATGAAAAAATAATGTATGATCATTTTACATCTAATTCAAAAATTGAAGATGAGTTCATAAAAAAACGAATACAATTCATCAGACAATTAATTGAGCAGAGAAAATTAAAAATAGAGTTTCAAATGATTGATAAAGAAAAAAATTTAGCCAGAATGAATATCAATGCAAAAGAGCTTAAGACCAACAACGAGTAGTTACTTGGTGACAGCTCAGTTGCGATGTTAATTGTATTACGTACCAGATTCATAAAAGAAAGAATTGTTCAATATCATTGACAATAGCCAATGTTTGATTAAAGCGATCATGTAAAATTTTCAATTGATTTTTGAAATTTTTGAAAATATTTGAAGAATAGCAAAAAAACAAGATTTCAGAACGGAGATTAATGACAAAGAAATGAGATGACAAAATTCAAAATGTTTGTAAAAATGAAATTATGAACGTGATAATGACGATTAAGTTTATTTAGCATATAGCAAGTCATGGATCAATTATGGTAAGTATAGACAAAGCCGCAATTGTTCTTACAATGGCAATTGTAGCTATAGCGTTAGGAGTTGCAGCTTCAGGGGATATGACCCAGGATGCTGATCCAGCTGTCTTTACTCCTTCAACTGTTTCAACTGAAACTTCAGAGCCAGAAACATCAAGCTTTGGTGCAGATTTGGATGCTGAGATTATGGAGAAAGCAGAAAACCCATTGAAATCGGGTTGGGAGAGAACTACATCTATGCTAGACCCAGGTGTTGGACATGAAACACACCAAATAGCAATACTATTGGCACCAAGTGACAAAGTATATTCAGGTACACTCAATTATGATGCATCTGAATCAATTCAACTAATTACATTACATGG
This sequence comes from Nitrososphaerota archaeon, assembly GCA_022564385.1. Lineage (GTDB taxonomy): Archaea > Thermoproteota > Nitrososphaeria > Nitrososphaerales > Nitrosopumilaceae > Nitrosopumilus. The sequence continues at coordinate 25,084 of JADFLN010000002.1, forward strand.
TCCATTAGCAAATGGTGAAGACAAAGGTCAAGCAATTTGGACTCCAGATGGTGAAACAAAGTTTGCATTAACATTTGTTAATCCAAATAACGCAAAAGGCGAATGGGAATTTGCCGGAAATGCTTTAGCAGTACACACAATGAATACAGAACCATTCACAGTTGATTATAAAATCGATTATACTGAAAAACGAATGTCTGACACGGTAGTAACTAGTACAACCATGTCAATGTTAGATCCAGGTATGGGACATGAATCACATCAAATTGCAATACTACTTGCACCATCAAGTGATGTGTATTCAGGAATTATTTCATACACTGCTTCTGAAAATATTCAACTAGTAACACTTCGAGGACCAATAGGTGCTGATGAAAAACCAGCAAAGACTTGGACGCCAGACGGTGAAACTATCTTTGAATTAACATTTGTTGATCCAAAGAATGCAATGGGTTCATGGGAATTCTCAGGTAATGCTTTAGCTGTTCACACAATGTACACAAACCAATTTACTGTCAGTTATTCTATAAGTGCAACTGCAACTGCAGGACAAACTATAGAGGTTGAAGACAAAGCAGACATGAAAGACACTTCAGAACCACAAACAATCCATGTAGAAATTCCAGTAGCAACTTCAGTTCCAGGATGTGAAGAAACTAACTCATGTTACTCACCAGCAGATGTTACAATTAAAGCTGGAGATACAGTACATTGGATGAATGTTGACACAGCAGCACACACAGTTACTGGTGGAAGTCCAGCAGATGGCCCATCGGGCGTATTTGATAGCAGTCTAGTCATGGCAGATGCAGTTTATGCATTTACTTTTGATGAGATAGGTAGCTATGATTACTTCTGCATGGTTCATCCATGGATGACTGGTACTGTCACAGTGAACTAACCAAAACTTTTTCTTTTTTTCTTATTTTAACTGATTTTTACGAATAGTTCTATTAAACGCGACTCCAAATCTATGAGATTCATCTCGTATATGTTGCAAAATTTTCAATGATGATTTATTTTTGGGAATTAGAACAGGGTTTTTATTTTTTGGTACAAAAATTTCTTCATTTTCTTTAGCCAAAGAAATACACGAAAGTTTCAATCCAAGTGATTCTAAAGATTTCATAGCTGCATTTAGTTGTCCTTTACCGCCATCAATTACTATTAGATCTGGAAGTTCAGAATTTTCTTCTAGTAATCTATAGTATCTTCTTTTAATAATTTCACCTATCATTGCAAAATCATCTCTTCCAGATACTGTTTTGATTTTAAATTTTCTGTATCCTGATTTATTTGGTATTCCCCCTACAAATCTTGACATTGAACCTACAGCAAAATCAGTACCGTGATTTGAGATATCAAAACATTCAATGATATTTGGGATTACAGGTAGATTCAGAATGTCTTTCAATTCAACCAATCCAGGTTCACCACCTTTAGAATGAATTAATTCAATATTTTTTAAGATTAATTTTATGATATCTCTTTTCGTTCCTTTGTTGGGAGCTAAGATTTTTACAGTAAATTCAGCTTGTTTTGAAAGTAATGATTCTAGTAATTTGTAATTATCTGGAATTTGACTAACTAAAATAAATTTTGGAATTTTATGTGTAGAATAATACTGATAAAGAAAATTTGAAAAGGAATTATCTCCAACAAGATCAAAAAAGAATTTATCACTATCTCTAATCACGCCATTAATCATTCTAAAATTCATTACGGTGGCAGTTTGTTCTTGAATACCTATCCCAAAATACTCCTCATCAGAATTTTTAACGTATTCCATTTTTTGTTTAGTTTGAAGACTTCCAAGTCTGAATAAAGTGTCACGTATGTCTTTTGCACGCTCAAATTGTTGGAGTTTAGCTGCTTGCTGCATTTCTTCTTTTAATTTTTTTGTAAAAATTTTAGACTGATTTTTACCCTTAAGGACTTCTTCTAATGCAGTAACATATTTTGGATATTTCTCTTGTGCGTCTTTAAATTCACATGGTCCTTCACAATTTCCCAAATGATATTCTAGACATATTTTTTTTGGAAGAGTTGTACAAATTCTAATTTGAAACGCTTTTCTTAATGTACCAATTGTAAGTAGTTTTGAACTACCCTGAGTAAATGGTCCAAAAGTTTTTCCTTTGCCTAAAAATTTTCCATCCCTAGTTCTTCTGGACACTAATAATCTCGGATATTTTTCATCAGAAATTCTAAGATAGGTATATCTTTGTTGATCTTTTAATTCGATATTAAATTTTGGTCGATATTTTTTTATCATATTTGATTCTAAAAGAAAAGCTTCACTTTCATTATCAGTTAAAATAAATTCGATATCTGAAATGGTTTCCACTAGTTTTTGGGTCTTGTAATTTTGATTTTTCAAAAAGTATGACTTTACTCGATTTTTTAGATTCTTTGCTTTTCCAATATAGATAATTTTTCCTGCAGAATCTTTCATCAAATAGATTCCAGGATTAGGAGGAATTGTGATTTTAGAAATAACAAAAGTCATTTTTTAAATAATTTTTTCAAATATTTACCAGTGTAACTTCCAGGGGTATTTGCAACATCTTGTGGTGTTCCAGTTGCTACAATTCTACCACCTTCATCACCACCTTCAGGTCCAAGATCAATTAACCAATCAGAATTCTTGATTACATCCATGTTATGCTCAATTACCACCACAGTATTTCCCAAGTTTACTAATCTGTTAAGCACATCTAGTAATTTTTGAACATCTGCAAAATGTAAACCAGTGGTAGGCTCATCTAAAATATAGAGAGTCTTTCCAGTATCACGTTTTGATAGCTCTGAGGATAGCTTTACTCTTTGAGCTTCACCGCCAGATAAAGTGGTAGAAGATTGTCCCAATTTGATATAACCTAACCCAACATCAAAAACTGTTTGTAATTTCCGTTTTATGACAGGAATGTTCTCAAAGAAATGTAATGCCTCATAGACGGTCATGTCTAAAATATCTGAAATATTTTTACCCTTAAACAATACAGATAATGTTTCAGAGTTGTATCTTTTTCCTTTACATTCATCACATTTTACATAAACATCAGATAGAAATTGCATTTCAATTTGTTTGACACCATTTCCATCACATGCAAAACATCTACCATTAGCTACATTAAATGAGAATTGACCCGGAGTATATCCACGTTCTTTTGATAATTCAGTATTTGCATAAAGTTCTCTAATAGGAGTAAAGGCACCAATATACGTTGCAGGATTTGAACGGGGGGTCCTACCAATTGGAGATTGATCAATTGCAATTACTTTATCAATATTTTCCATACCAATAATTTCTTGATGATTTCCTAGTCTAACATTTGATTTGTAAAAATGATTTTCTAATGTTTGTAGTAAAATATTATTTATAAGAGTAGATTTTCCAGAACCAGAAACTCCAGTAATTGCAACAAAAAGACCTAATGGGATTTCAACATCAATATCTTTTAGATTATTTTCTGACGCCTTTTTGATAATTAAGGAACCAGAACGATTACGAATTTTATTTTCTAGTTTTATCAAGGATTTGTTCTTAAGATAATTACCAGTGATTGATTTATGTCCATTAAGAATTTGGTCTATTGTTCCCTCAAAAACCACATTTCCACCATGTATACCTGCACCAGGACCTAAATCCACTATCCAATCTGAATTTCGTATAATTTCTTCGTCATGCTCCACAATAATTACGGTATTTCCAAGATCTCGTAATTTTGTTAGCGTTTTAATGAGTCTTTCATTATCACGTTGGTGTAAGCCAATTGTTGGTTCATCTAGAACATACAAAACACCAGTTAGATTAGAACCAATTTGTGTAGCCAATCGTATTCGTTGAGATTCACCACCAGATAAGGTGGAACTTGACCTGTTTAATGTAAGATAATTTAGCCCAACATTCATTAAAAATTCTAGACGTTCTTTGATCTCTTTGAGAATATCTCTTGCAATGTATTGTTCAGTTTCAGTTAATTTAAGAGTGGAAAAAAAGTCATAGCAGTGATCAATTGATAAATCACAAACATCTATGATTCCTTTGTTGTTAATTTTAACTGCAAGAGATTCTGGTTTTAGTTTTTTGCCATTACAGGTATTACAAGGTGTATCTCGCATGAATTGTTTCAACCATTCACGTTTTGATTCAGAATCAGTCTCCATAAAGACACGTTGTAGATTTCCAAGTACTCCTTCAAATGCATTAGTATATTGCCAAGATGAATCTCCGGATTTTGAACGATATTTAAAATCAATCAAATCATCCGTTCCATGTAATATAATCTTCAGATGTTTTGATTTTATTTTTTCAATTGGAGTCATTAAATCAAAACCAAATTTCTTTCCAACAGATCTTAATGCTTGTCTTCTAAACGATGAAAACCGTCCACTCCATGGAACAATAGCGCCATCTAAAATTGATTTACTTTTATCAGGAATTACTAAATCAGGATCAAATTCCATCTTTATACCCAATCCATTACATGTTTTACACATACCAAATGGAGAATTAAAAGAAAAAGTTCGTGGCTCTAACTCACCTATAGTTAATCCACAATAAGGACATGCATTGTTTTGTGAGAAGATTTTTTCGGTTTTTTCAAATGCAATCATCACATCACCTTTTGATGCTTTAATTGCAGTCTGGATTGCCTCAAAAAGTCTAGATCTTTCAGATTTTGCAGTTGTTATTCTATCAACAACAATCTCAATATTATGCCATTTTTGTCTGTCTAATGGTGGAATTTCTTCATCTAGGCTCAAAATTTCTCCATTTAGGCGTATTCTAGAATAGCCATCTTTTTTGATTTGCCCAAATAGTTTCTCATATGTTCCCTTTTTTCTTCGAATTAGAGGAGATAAAATCAGTATTTTTTTTCCGTTAAAATCTTTGAGGACAGAATCACATATTGTTTCAATGGATTGAGTAGAAATTTTTCTTTTACAGTTTATACAATATGGAATTCCAATTCTTGCAAAAAGTAGTCTCATGTAATCATAAATTTCAGTAGTGGTACCTACAGTTGAACGGGGATTTTTGTTAGTAGTTTTTTGTTGAATAGAGATTGCAGGAGACAAACCTTCAATAGAATCAACATCAGGCTTGTCCATCATTTCTAAAAATTGACGTGCATACGCAGAAAGGGATTCCACATACCTTCTCTGACCTTCAGCATAAATTGTATCAAAAGCCAATGTAGATTTTCCAGAACCGGACAAACCACTAATAACAACTAGTTTATTTTTTGGAATATCAATATCCAAATTTTTTAGATTATGTTGTCGTGCTCCACGAATCTTTAGTTTATTTTCTAGCATTTTTTAGTTGAATCTCCTTTTCTAGTCTTTTTATTCTATCTCTACATTCTATTGCTCGCTCAAAGTCTAAATCCTCAGAATATTTTTTCATTTGTGCATCAAGATCAATCATATCAGTGGTGAGATCATGAATAGACTTTAGTTTTGCTTCATCTAATGCTGTTTCTTGTTCTGGAACTGATTTTATAATTGTTTTAGGAATAATATGATGTTCCAGATTATATTGCATTTGTTTTTCTATACGACGTTTAGTTTCATCCACAGCATTTTTCATTGATTGTGTAATGGTATCAGCATACATTATCACAGTTCCATTTACATTTCTTGAAGCACGACCAAATGTTTGAATCAAGCTAGTAAAGTTTCTCAAAAATCCTTCCTTATCTGCATCTAAAATTGCTACCAATGAGACTTCAGGAATATCCAATCCCTCTCTTAAAAGATTAATTCCAACAAGAACGTCAAATTCTCCTAAACGCAATTGCCTGATTATCTCAGTTCTTTGTAATCCTTCAATTTCTGAATGCATATAGCGTACTCTAACTTGTTTTTTTGAGAGATATTCAGCCAAATCTTCTGCCATTCTTTTGGTTAACGTCGTAACTAAAACACGCTCAGAATTTTCTGCTCTTTTGTTGATTTCTTTGATTAAATCATCAAGTTGGTTTTTAGTTGGTCTAATCTCAACTGCAGGATCAAGTAACCCAGTTGGTCGTACTAACTGTTCAGCAATTGTTGAGGAAATTTTTTTTTCATATTCAGAAGGAGTAGCAGATACAAATATTGTATTTTTGATATACTCTTCAAACTCTTCAAATTTTAATGGGCGATTATCATATGCACTTGGAAGTCTAAATCCATAAGTTATTAGTTCTTTTTTTCTTGAATGATCACCTTTGTACATTCCATGAAGCTGTGGTAAAGATACATGAGATTCATCAATTATCAAAAGATAATCATCTCCAAAAAAATCCATCAAGCAAAATGCTTTTTCTCCAACCTTTCTTCCATCAAAATGCCTAGAATAATTTTCAATTCCAGAACAATAACCTAATTCCTCAATCATTTCTAAATCATAGTTTGTTCGCATCTCTAATCGTTGTCTTTCTAATTCATTTAATTCAGGTAAACGTTTTTCTAATTCTTTTTTGATAGATTTAATTGCTTTTTTTCTAACATCTTTTGTAATAAGATAGTGTTTAGCGGGATAAATTTTAATTTGTGAAATTTTTTGTTTCTCCTTTAAAGATACATGATCAAGTAAAGTAATTTTTTCTATTTCATCGCCAAACAGAGATATTCTAACTAGGTCTTCAGAATATGCAGGAGTGACATCAATTGTATCTCCTTTGACTCGAAAATTTCCGGGTGCAACAGTAGTATCATTCCGTTCATATCTAGCATCAACAAACTTTCGAATAATCTCGGTTCGTTTAATTTCATCACCAATCTTAATTTTTATTGCCAAGTCTTCCCAATCTCGAGGATTTCCGAGAGAATAGATACAAGAAACTGTAGATACAATTATTGTAGGCTCACCTGAAAGCAACATTGCAGTTGCCTCTAGTCTTAATTTTTCAATTTTTTCATTGATTTGAGTATCTTTTTCAATGTAGGTATCAGTTTGTGGAAGATAGCATTCAGGTTGATAATAATCATAATATGATACAAAATATCCAACATTATTTTTTGGGAAAAATTGTTTTAATTCTGAATAAAGCTGTGCTGCAAGAGTTTTGTTATGAGAAATTACTAGAGTGTTTTTGCCAGTTCTAGCTATTACATTTGCAACTGAAAAGGTTTTGCCACTTCCCGTGACTCCTAGTAAGGTTTGAACTGATCCTTTGTTAACACCTTCAACTAGTGTATCAATTGCTTGAGGCTGATCCCCAGTAGGAACAAAATCAGATTCTAATTGAAATTTGGATATTTGTTGCAACAGATTAGATCCTCAAAAACTAAATTTAAAGCAATGGTGATATCAAACTAAGACTACCAAACAGGTTCATCAATCATTCTTAATCCGTCATCAGTTTCTTCAAAACCCATAATTTTTAGTGTTTGTTTAGCAGATGAAGAATTTCTTTTCAAAATCTTTTGCGCTAAATCCAGTCTATCGGCAGAGTTCATGTTTTGACCAATTTTGTATTTTCCATGTATTGATTGTGGAGTTATTTTGAGTACAGTAACAATGTCCAAAACTTGCATATCAGATTTTATTGGATCATACTGTCCTTCAGGTTGATATTTTTCCATTAATCCATTGAGTGCCAACGTCTTTTCTTTTCTATCAATGACAAAAGATCCAATTCCTTTGATTACAACGCTGATGTACAAAGTATCTGCAAGAGATGCATCATATGGATCCTCAAAATAAGAAGGTAAAAATTCTAGTTCTCGATCTGCCTCAAAACCTACTTTATTATTTCGAGAAATATTATCTAATTTCTCACCCTTAACATGAGAGTGTAAGTAGATAACATCATTTAGAAAAACAAAATTCATTGGAATTATTTGAGGAAACCCATTTTTATCAATGCTAGAAATTCTGCCAACATGTTCTTCGTTAAGAAATTCTTTAATTTTTTCAAATGAACGAATTTGTAATTTTCCAACTAGTTGCAATAGATAGATTATAAAAAATCATTTTATAAATCCAGAGTATAAATACTCAAAATATTCTAGTAGTGAAATTGAGAGACATACTCAAACTAAAAAGCAGACTGACCAAAAAATAATTCTAAGTTTGTTCATCTAATTCTTTTGCCAATGCTTGGATATCTAAAATTCTGCATGCCAATTTGTCACATTCATTTTTTAATTCACTACTCATAGTAAATCATTACAAAAATAATCAAAAATGAAGAACGTTCTAAAATTTGACTTTCCCCATCCAAACTTTTCATTAATGGTAATTGATAAAACACAGGAATAATTCAAGAGTCTATGTATGAAATAGATAAAGAGAAAGAAGAAATCACACAACAGGTTTTAGATATTCTAGAAAAATGGGGTGCCGAATCAAAATTCATTTGGTTTAGAGAGTTACACAGAATTACAGGAATTGACAAAGGAATACTTCGAAATATTATCAATGAACTAAAAAAATCAAAAGAAGTCAAAGATATGCATGGGACAAATAATAGAATATTTTTTTGTCTCAAAAAATATTACATCAAATGCAGAGATATAGAATTTAGATTTAAAGGAAAAGAAATCATGTTAAGAGATGGGAGTAAAACAAAAATCATTCAAGGTGCAACAAAATCTACAGAGCGCACAAGAAAAAGATTAGAAAAACAGCGGAACAAACGCAGAGCAAGATCATTTACAAAAGCAAAAAACAAAAGACCACACAAGTCATAAATTATAAAGAATATTCTGCTTGTCTTCTTAAAAAATTAGATTCAGCACGTTTGAGTTTTGTATATTCAAAAACGTCTTCAGTCATATCATATAGTTGATGAAGTTCCATATTTGGGGTCAATTCATCTTCGTTCTCAGATTCTAAGTCAAATTCTAGATTTGCCAAAATTTCAATATTCTCATCTAAAATATCAAGACACTCTTTTACTGTCTCAAGAAGTTCTTCATCCATCATATTTTCTAAGAACTAGTAAGTAAATAATTTTCTTTGTGTTATTGAATATAGCGCCTATTGTTTTGCCTTTTCTCTAAGTACTGGCATTACACTACTTGCAAATTTGTCAATAGAGCCAAAGTAATTCTTTCCCCAGAATCGAATTACAAAGTGATTAACACCTGCTTTCATAAATTCCTCA
>JADFLN010000049.1 GCA_022564385.1 Nitrososphaerota archaeon
TGTTACTATCTTCGTTGAATGCATCTCTGCTATTTTTCAACAACTTTTGCCATTTTTGTAAGTTTTTTGTAGGATTCCTTGGTGTCGGAATGCTTGGCAAGTTTCTCTTGAACATCTTTGATGTAACTAATTACCTCTTCTGTCTTTGATTCTTGAACCGCAGTTAGTAATCTTCCAACATCTTTCCATAGTTCTTCAGCATATCTTCGAATCTCTGGATTTGCAATAATTGTTTCAATTAGTTCTGGAGATTCAGTCATTATACTTTCTGCTAATATCTTTTGCATTCTAAAAGTAGTTCCTGACATTTTTTCTGTTAGGTGTGTCTTTTCATCTTTTGAGATTATTTTTGCAAAAACAAGATTAACTAAATGAGTTAATCCTAAAATTACTGCAATCTTTTTGTCATGTTCTATTGCATCAATTGTAACAAAGTTTGCTCCTTCAAATAATGATTTTGCAACCGTTAATTCCATTTTTGCATCTTTGATTGGAATTGAAATTATATTTTGACCTTTGATCGTTTTTATTCCTGGACCGAACATTGGATGGATACAAATTGGATTGATCTTATCTGGCATTTTTGATAATGCCCCTGCAACTTTAGATTTTTCAGATGAAATATCAATGAGATATGTTCCTCTTTTCATCTCTTTTGCAATTAATCTGATAATTTCCGGTGTTCTTCTTGTAGGAGTACACAAAACAACGTAATCTGCTTTTAAAATTGCTCCAACTAAAGAGCTTCCTTGTATGACCTCTTTTCCTGAAAATTTGTTTTCTGAATCATATCCTGTTACTTCAAAATTTTTACTTGCAAAATATTTTATGAACCATTGTCCCATTTGGCCACCCGCACCGATGACTGTAAGTTTTTTCTTCATTGCATCTCCCTCATGATATCTTTTAGTATATTCATTCCGTTAATTAGTATTTTTTCATCTTGACATGCAGAAATCCTGATGAAATTTTTGTAATCTCCAAATCCTTCTCCTGGTGCTATTGCCAAACCCTTCTCAAGTGCACTATTTGCAAATTGCACACTATCAAAACCATCTTGCTTAACCCGTGCAAAAAGGTACATGGCTCCATCTGGTATATCAAAATCTAATCCAATCTCTTTTGCTTTTTGTGTCAACACATCTAGTCTACTTTGAACTGTATTAGTATTGTTGGATGTATCTGCATCAAGTGCTTTCATTGCTACATATTGAATCGGTTCTGAGACATTTGTTAGGCACAATGCCTGTAATTTTGCCATTTTTTCAATAATTTTTGTATCAGCTATTCCATATCCAATTCTAAATCCTGTCATAGCATGGGATTTTGAAAATGATTGAGTTACTATGCTTTTTTCATAATTGTAACTTAGAATGCTTTTCCAATTGCTTTTTGAATATTGTGAATAGATCTCATCGCTTAACACAAAGAGGTTATTTTTTCTAGATATATCCACTATATCGTCTTGCAATTTCTCAGGAAGAATCTTTCCTGTAGGATTGTTTGGATAGTTAAGTACAATCATTTTTGTGTTTGAATTAATTATATTTTCAATCTGCTCTAGAGCTGGTTCCCACTTGTCTTCTAAAGTTGTATTGATGGTTCTAACTTTGATTCCAGCATTTAATGCACAGTCTTTGTATGCCGGCCATGCGGGTTCTATCACAATCATTTCATCTCCTGGATTAAGAAGTGTTGTTATTGCAGTAAAAATTGAAAATCTTGCACCCGGACTAACTATTATATTTTCTTGTGTAACATTTGCGTTGAATTTAATAGATATGTGTTTTGCAAGTGCTTCTCTAAATACTGGTATTCCTTTTGCTTGACCATACTTCAGAAACCCTTTATCAAACACTTCTGCTAATGCATTTTTTACTATGGGTGGTGGTAAAAAATCTAGTTCCCCAACTTCCATGTGAATAATTTTCCTTCCTTGTTGTTCAAGTGATTTTGCTTTTAAGAAAATAGACAGATGTGTCTCTTTGTTATCTGATTGAACCTTTACTGATTCATTTAAGAGAAAATTCAAATATTTTGTTGCAATTGTTTCATCAAGTTCAATATTCTTGCATAGTGATATTACTTTTCCACGTAAGTTATCTTCTCGTAATTCATCAATTACCACTTTACCAATATTCTTTTTGACTTCTCCAATCTCTTTTGCAATTTCTGTTCTAGTTTTTAGTAATTTTATCATTTCCAGAGTAACTCCATCCATCTTACTTCGAAGCTTGTTGATATCTGACATTTTCTTACAAAACAGGCTTAATTGTTCCTGAAAGGAGTGCATGATCTGCTAGGGTTAAAGCTACCAGTGAGTCTACTATTGGTGGTGCTCTAGGTACAACACATGGGTCGTGCCTTCCTTTAATTTGAAGAATTGTTTCTTTTTTAGTTTTAATATCTACCGTGGTCTGTTTTTGTGAAATTGATGATACTGGTTTGAATGCTATTCTTATAGTAATTGGCATTCCATTTGAAATACCTCCAAGAATTCCACCAGAATTGTTTGTCCTTGTTACTATCTTTCCTTTCTTAATAGTATACAGGTCATTATTTTCAGAACCATAAAGTTCAGAACCAGCAAATCCTGAACCAAATTCAATTCCTTTAACAGATGGAATTGAAAAAATTGCTTTACTCAAATCTGATTCTAGTGAACTAAAAATTGGTTCTCCTAATCCTACTGGAACATTTGTTGTAATTGATTCAATTATTCCACCCAGAGAGTCTCCTTTCTTTCTTGCATCTAAAATACTTACTCTCATCTTTCTTGCAGTTTTATTTTCAGGACATCTTACTTCATTTTTATAAATTGAATTAATCATTTTTTTATTAAAATTTCTCTCCATCTTTATTTTTCCAATTTGTGATGTGTATGAATTTGTTTCAATTCCTAAAGTTACTTTAAGTAATTTTCTTGCAATAGCTCCACCCATTACATGTGTTGCAGTTAATCTTCCAGAGAATCTTCCCCCACCCCTATAATCATTAAAATGATTATATTTTATCATCGCAGGATAATCTGAATGTCCTGGCCTTAGTTTTGTTTTCAAAGTTTCATAATCTTTTGATTTTTGATCACTGTTCCAAATCAGCATAGTTATGGGGGCACCTGTAGTATATCCCCTAAAAACTCCTGAGATAATTTCAACAACATCGTTTTCTTTTCTTTGAGTAGAAATAATATTTTGACCTGGTCTTCTTAGGTTAAACATCGTTTGAATTTCTTTGTCATCAATTTCTAATCCTGAAGGACAACCATCTAATACTGCACCAATAGCTATTCCATGGCTTTCACCAAAACTTGTTAAAACAAGCTGCTGACCAATAGAACTTCCAGGCAACATACTATCAAAACTAAATGATGTTTATAATCGTGCCCCAGAACCTGCAAATAGAACTAATATCAAGAAAAACAGCACAATTTTTTCTGTTTTTGAATTGCCCTGTTCGAAGAAAGTTACATTATGGTGGTTATAAGAAACATACATGTCTAATATTTGAGCGTATTCAAACATTAGAAAAATAAAGGACTGATACTGTATCATACCATGACTCAAATTTCAAATGAAGATCGTGAAAGAATTAAACTATTGCGACTTATTTCAGACACTAAACATGAATTTAAAAAACTCTCTCTGGAACAATTAAAACGTTTAGAGGAACTAGTTGAAAAAAAAGATTATAGTCATGACAAAAAAGCCCATAAATCAAAAGTAAAATTACTTAGAAAAATCAATGTTAGGATTTATGAATTAACAGAAGGAAGAAGTATCTGGGGCTAACCCCACTAATTAAGTACAAATATTCTAACGATTTTAATTAACTATGGCCGAAAACAGTCTCATTAATGAAACCAGTCCATACTTGCTTCAGCATGCACATAATCCTGTTGATTGGTATGCCTGGAATGATGAAACATTAAAAAAAGCAAAAGATGAAAACAAGCCAATTTTTTTGAGTATTGGATATAGCTCATGTCACTGGTGTCATGTAATGGCACATGAATCATTTGAAAATGAAGATGTTGCAAAATTTATGAACGAGAATTTTGTAAACATAAAGGTTGACCGAGAAGAAAGACCTGATATTGATGATATTTATCAAAAAGTCTGTCAGATAGCAACAGGTCAAGGCGGATGGCCCTTGAGTATTTTTCTTACTCCAGATCAAAAACCATTCTATATTGGAACTTATTTTCCTGTTTTGGATTCTTATGGGCGTAAAGGCTTTGGAAGCATTTGCAGACAGCTTTCACAAGCATGGAAAGAAAAACCAAAAGACGTTGAAAAATCTGCTGAAAGTTTTCTTGATGCACTACATAAAACTGAAACTCTCAAAACTCCTTCAAAATTAGAACGAATTATACTTGATGAGGCTGCCATGAATTTGTTTCAATTAGGTGATTCAAGTTATGGTGGATTTGGTTCTGCTCCCAAGTTTCCTAATGCTGCAAATGTTTCGTTTTTGTTTCGTTATGCTAAACTTTCAGGTCTCTCAAAATTCAATGAATTTGCGCTTAAAACTCTTAACAAAATGGCAAAGGGTGGAATTTTTGATCAAATTGGAGGTGGTTTTCATAGATATTCTACTGATGCAAAGTGGTTGGTTCCTCATTTTGAAAAAATGCTTTATGATAATGCCTTAATTCCTGTAAACTATGCAGAAGCATATCAAATTACAAAAGACCCTTTTTATCTTGATGTATTACAAAAAACACTTTATTTTGTTCTACGTGAAATGACGTTATCAAATGGTGGAGTTTATTCTGCATATGATGCAGACTCTGAAGGAATAGAGGGAAAATTCTACGTTTGGAAGAAAAATGAAATAAAAGAAATTCTTGGTAGTGACGCTGATCTTTTTTGTCTTTACTATGATGTTACTGATGGGGGAAATTGGGAGGGGAATAACATTCTTTGTAACAATCTAAATATTTCTTCTGTTGCTTTCAATTTTGGAATCACAGAAGAGAGTGTTCGTAAGATTTTAAAATCATGCTCTGAAAAATTATTAAAAGTTCGTTCAATGAGAGTTATGCCCGGTTTGGATGATAAGATTTTAGTTTCATGGAATTCATTGATGATTACTGCATTTGCGAAAGGCTATCGTGTAACTAATGATCCAAAGTATCTAAATGCTGCAAAAAACTGTATTACCTTCATCGAAAATAATCTTTTTGTAGATGGTAAACTATTACGAACTTACAAAAATGGAACTGCAAAAATTAATGGATTTCTTGAAGATTATTCATATTTTGCTAATGCATTATTGGATGTATTTGAGATTGAACCTGAACCGAAATATCTCAAGTTAGCTTTGAAACTTGGTCGTCATTTAATAAATCACTTTTGGGATTCTGAGAATAACAGCTTTTTTATGACTTCAGATGATCATGAAAAATTAATCGTTAGACCAAAAAGTAATTATGATTTGTCTTTACCTTCTGGAAATTCTGTTTCTGCTTTTGTTATGCTTAGATTGTATCATATGTCTCAAGAGCAAAATTTTCTCGCGATTACCACAAAAATTCTAGAATCTCAGGCACAAATGGCAGCAGAAAATCCATTTGGATTTGGATATTTACTTAATACAATTTCTATATATTTACAAAAACCTATGGAGATCACCATTATCAACCCAGAAAATTCTGAGATTTGTAAATCTCTTTTGACAAACTATTTACCTAATTCCTTTATAGTTACAGTTCAAAGTTCTACTCAGTTAGAAAATTTATCTGAGTATCCTTTCTTTACTGGAAAAATTTTTGGAGATAAAACTTCTGTTTTTGTTTGTAAGGATTTTTCTTGTTCTTTACCATTACATACAATTGATGAGATAAATTCACACCTTTAGATTTTTTTTAAATCTACTTCAATTATATTTCCAACTTGAGGTCTTCCCATACTGGCATATCTTGATTTTGGCATTGTTATTGTGATTTGTGTTTGTTGATATGTTTTGATGTTGATCGTTGGTTGAGCTTGTAATATTGCTTCAAGTAATGGCATAACCTGCTCTTTGGTTTCAGAATCAAGCTTTTTTGAAACACTTTCTATGATCATTTGTTTCTGTGAAATTGGTTCAGTTGAAACATTTTCAATTAATGTCAATTGAACCATTTGCATGTTATCCACTATCTGTGTAATTTTAAATTCATTGGTTTCTGACAATATTATCTTTAATTTTCTTGATGATTTATCTTTAACGAATTGAGAAATATAGTGCAAATGCAGCTATTGCCACAGCTGATGTCACTCCTAATCCAAAGATGATTTTACTTCCATCTACATTCATAGTTTTTTGTATTTATTAATGCAATTAAACTGTAACCAATTTTTTATTTTTTAAAAACTATCTTAATAGTAATTTTTACGTGTATAATGGAAAATCCATAATTTCTATTATTATAACTCTTCAATAAAAAATAATAAATTATGAATTATTTTCTGTCAAATTTCGTTCAGGCTCGTTTTCTGATTTCTTTTCATTGATTTGCAGCTTAGATGATGCAAGTATAGATTTTTTGATTAGAGGTGCCCGCTCTTTTATTATGTGATTAAATTCTTGCATATCTTCTAAACTTGGTGTTTGTTGTTGGTTCTGATATGCTTGCAAAAATCCAGAATAGACACATCCTGTGATGATTCCAAATGTTGTATCTGGAACAGATTCTATCTCTGGCACAAAATTCTCTGCAATTTGTTTATATGATTCTGATTCACTAATGTAATAATCAATTAAACTATCAATGAAATCCTTATTCTCTTTAGAAATTACCATGACTTTTTCTCCTTTTCCTAGTTTATTTAATTGTCTTTGATAAATCGTTTATTTATTCATAAATTATTTTCTATATGTTGTGGAAATTAGACTTAGATGATGGTTATTTTCGTATATTTGATTCCAAAAAATTGATTGCAGGGTATTTTGATCCTGATTATGGTGAAATTAACCAAAAAGAAAATTCTGAAGAAATTATTTTATCCATGTTGAAAAACCATGATAAAATTATGGGTGGTATGATTATGGTTCCTCTTGTCAAGTTTGGATTATTTGATACTGATTTGGATACAAATCTTTCTGAAGTCGAACAAAATGTTAATAGAGTAACTAAGCATTTACAAAAATGGCAAAATTTCTTATCCCAAACCAATCGTCATGTTCATTCTATTAGAATATCACATACTGATCAAGATATGCTAACAATTACTTTTATAGTGAAATTTTCAAAACCTACATCTCTTGAAAAAATACAACTAATGGAAGAAATTTTTCCTACTTTAGATTTGTTACAGAAATCAGGTTTGGTATGATTCTATCTGAGTATCTTGTGATCCCAATATATGCTGATAGTGTACCTACTAGTAAAACAAGTGTCCCAACTGGAAATTCTGGAACAGCTGCGTATTCTTCTGATTCTGCAATTAACGTGTAATCATTTATCCCTGTGGTTTGAATTTTGTCCGATATTACTATTACAAAGTACGCATAATCATCAACTCTTAGGTAGTCTGGCTCTGGATGAACTCTGGATACTGCTGCAACATTTCCTTCTTTGTCGTAAAGTGTAGCAATCACTGCTACAGTATTAGCTGTAATGTCGCCTCTATTGGTAACCATTCCAGTTATCATCAAATTATTGTGATTGTCTCTGGATAACTCTGATTCTGTAATGTCTATAACCTGATCTTTTGAAATATTAATCTTGTAATCTACTTCCATCGAATATGATTTAGTTTTTTTTGCTTCCTGGTCTGTTAAAATCAGATCAAATGAACCCTTCATTCCTGGCATAATTACGTTTACTAAGGAACCTGTCTCTTTTGTTACAATAGGGTGTTTATTTTCATCAAATAAAGTTATGTGAATATTAATTTGGGTTAATGGAACTTGTAAATTGTTTTTGATTTCACCAACAATGTGAAGTGAATCATCATCACCGATATACTGTTGATCATTTTGAATAAACACTTCTCCAAATGCTAATTGTGTGAATCCAGTTAAAATAATTACAATAATAAAAATTTTTTTCACAATTCAATTGTGTAGTTTTCTTTAAAGAAGTTTATGTCAAATGTCTTGTACTGTTAGTGGTTTTAGATAGTACACATGTAAATTTTTGTAGTTAAGGTAGATGATCAATCTTCCACTTTTCAGCTTCGTTAATACAATTAAACCAATCAATTTCTATTTTATTTGAATCAAATTCCTTTGATTCATTTCTAAATTCTCTATCACAGGTACTTTTCATATTCTCTGTTACTTGAATTACTTTTTGTTTTAAACCACTTTGTGGGGGTTGAAACTTTTCACTTTCCTCATAATTTTTTACACCCGTTTTAGCTGAATAAAATTCCACTAATCCTAACATCTCATATTCTAAAGATTCTTGAAATTGAGTGTCTGATCTTATTTTTGCTGATTCATCTCCTGTTTTTATCCATTCAATGAATTGTAAATCACTTTCTAACTGAGTCACAGATGAAATCTTTAACAATTCAACTGAACTTTTGAATAGTTCTGGTGGTACTAATACATCATATCTGAAAATTATTTCTTTGAACTTTTTCAAATGTTTTTCATAGTATTCCAATAATTCTTCTTTTGAAATATCTCCTTCATCCCATCTAGTTTTTTCAGAATAGAATTTTATTTGCAACTGTTGGACATCTTCTTGAATTTGTTCTAACCCAATTCCAAACTGTAATCCTTTTTGTTTGGTTTGTTCAAGTGAATAATTGTATGCTGTAATTGATCCAATAATGATGATAGCAACTGAAGCAATTACGATGTTTTGAATTTTTTTTTCCTTCAAAGATTATCCGTGTAATTTCCGTCCTCATCTAATTTTAGTTCGATTTTAAATTCAGTTCCGCTGATAAATGAATCATTACGAGTTGTTCTGACTCTTCCTATAACTAGTTCATATGGCCAAATTTCAACTATTATTGCACCAACTTTTGCAGTTGGTGTTTCTGTTAGTATCATGTCTTCACGTTTTACACCATGTTTTTCTAGCATGTGAATTGTATGGTCAATTAGTGGTTGAGGATTATTATAATTTAGTACCCAAACTTTTCCCTCATATTCAATTTTTTGCAATTTGAACTAATTCTAATTAACTCATATAACAATTATTCGGGGCTGGTCACATTCAGTGTCATTGTACTTACAACTCTTGAGAGTTTTCTAATTGTTACAATTACTTTTGCAAATTCTTCTTGGGTTTCTGTTTGAATTTCTGCAATTACGTCATATGCCCCAAAAGTAAGATATGCATTGCTGATAGACTGCATCTGTTTTAACTCATCTACGATATATTCTTCAGCGCCAAGATCACAATTTAATAAAATGAATCCTCTGTTCATTACTTTATCTTATTATAATTTACCAAGTTCTAGTTTTTAAGTTTTACAGTTATTACCATTTGCTACGACCACCATAACTATTTCTACCACCTTTGTCATTGAATCTTTTTCTACCGCCCCCTCTATCATCTCTTGCATCTCCACTTCTGTATGACTTTCTAAATCCTCCAGAACGGCCACCTCTGGAATAATTAGATCTTGATTGACCTCCATATCTTCTTGATGGTATTTGTCTTTTAAGAGGGTCTGGAATTGCAATTTTAATTCCCATTTTTTGATTCAAATCTTCTAGGGGAACTTTGATTTGGCGTTTGATTAGATTCCAATCCCCCACAGACGAATATGAAACAAATGTAATGGCTCTACCTTTTGCACCTGCTCTAGCTGTTCTTCCAATTCTATGAAAATATAATAATTCTTGATTTGGAACATCATAATTAATTACCAGTTCTACTGTTGGAACATCTATTCCTCTTGAGGCTACATCTGTTGCAACAAGAATATCTGCTTTCCCAGCTCGGAATTTTCCCATTGTTTGTTCTCTTCTGTGTTGTGACATGTCTCCTTCTATTGCTACTGCATTAAATTTTTCTTGATGGAGGAATTTTGCAACATCTCTGGTTCTATATTTTGTTGAACAAAATACAATACATTGACGTTTAATTGTTTTGATAAAAT
>JADFLN010000050.1 GCA_022564385.1 Nitrososphaerota archaeon
CTCAGCATGCAATTAGACAAGCAAAAACAGTTGCCAAAAATCTTGAACACAAAATCAACGGAGTAGTGTTTCAAGAGGATTTTATTTATGACACAAAGGGTTCCATGGCTAAAATAGGCAAGAATGATGGTGTTGCATTACTATTGGGACATGAATTTAGAGGAATCATTGCATGGTTTATCTGGAAACAGTACTATCTTTCAACTCTCCCTACAAATGAAAAAAAGATTAGAGTAGGTCTTGATTGGTTTGTTGATTTGTTTTTTCCAAGAGACATAACAAGACTATCAAGTGTTTTTCAGGAAAAAAAGATTACAGTTTAGAATCAATTTCAAAAAAAGATTTGGTTGTAATTTGGGTAAGTCTCTATTAATGCTTGAGCATTAAACAATTTATAGAATCTCTCAAAATAATATCATATCCTATCCACCCCAATTTTTGGGGGATTCTTCCTAATTCGTTTTCTGTTGCACTCAAAAGTTGATTAAAACAAATTAGATAAATTTTAGATAATAATAAAATTTTATTTTTAAAATGTATGAGCATTGATAAGAAACATATTACAAAGTCTCTGAAAAATCTAAAATCATAAGATTAATTGTTTCAATCTCATGATTCTATTTTAGAATCTGATATGATTTCTAATGTCTTGTCTATATTGTTTCCTTTTGGCATTAATAGGATCATAGTATATTGAGAAGTCAATGATTTTACTATCATGATACTTCTTTTTAAAATATTGATTGTAATTGACATTCCTCCAAATTCTTCATCAAATTCTACAATTTTAAATCGAAGGGAGACTTTTCTTGCCATTCTTTCAAGTATCTGATAATCTGCTTGATTCTTGTGACTTTCGGCAATTTTGTATTCTGCCACAGCTCCAGAATTGTTTATTATTACCAAACATTCAATATTTGACACTGATTTCCATATGGAATCTATTAATGATTTTTTCCAATCAAATGTATCAGGCAATATTTTCCAAACCCAAATTATTTTTTAAAGTATAATATATAATCAATTTCCAAATTCATTCCAGGTAAAAAATTAAAATAGGTTACAAAAATATGAACCACATGGCAGAAGCAGGAATAGTAGCATATGGTGCAGTAATTGGAGTTGCAATTGCATTAGCAATCGTTTGTTTTGCACTTAGAGCTAAAGCACATACAGATAACACTCACAATCATGATTATGACAAAGTTACTGGTGATGACACACATGTTCATGTTGATTAGAGAATTTTTAGATTAGATTCAATTCCCATAAGATTTGAACTAGTTTAGTGAGTAGTTTTGTACTCTAAAAATAAATTTATCAAGAAAAGAGTCATTACTTTTAGACATAGAAACTAATCATTAGTCTAATGATCACCTCATTACTAGTTTTTTTGTATGTTTTGGATCTTAATCATACTGTTTTTGTATAATTTATGGATTCATTCCCATCATACCCATATCTTTTTTAGAATGTAGTTTGAATAATGCAATATAATTATCCTTATCAACAAAGGTTAATTCCCCTACAACTCCTGACATACTTTCAAACATATTTTGAATCATAGATGCAGTTTGTGTTTTTCCATCAGAGGTCCAGACAATTATAGGAGCGTTTACAACAAAACCTGTTGATTCTATTGATAATTCATCATTTGCTTCAGCTTCAAAAAGTTCATCAATAGATGTTAATAATATTGGATTTGAATCTTCATTCCATGTAACTAGTTGTGGTACTCTAAATTGATTATACTCATCCATTCCTGGAACTGAATCAAAAATATCAATCTGGAAAAAGAATGGACCGCCACCATATGGTCCAGAACCCTCAATACCATTTGTAAAGATATACACTTTGCCTAGTTCATCTGAAGAAATATTATCTAAATCTGGAACATGTAACGTTGGAAAATTAATCATCATAGACATCATATCTGCAATATCTTTATCAGAAATTTCTGTGTGGATAAAGTAAATCTTCTCTCTATTGTAATAACCATCAATCATAGGTATTGTAAGAGGAGCGTTTGTGTTGAATTGCATATTTGACATCATAGATGATTGTTCTATCATGTTGAAATCTTCATTTACATCAGAACTTCCAGTATGAAAAATTAGATATGTGCCACCCAATCCTACAAAGAATGCAGTAATTACAATTCCAATCCATGTTTGTTGACTTTTCATCCTCAGAATCACCTAGCTAGTTATTGGTTCATAATCTTTCTTCCATTTCTGTACTAAAATTCCAAGTACAGCACCAAATGCTAAATGAGCAATCAATGTGATTACAAAAATATTATATCCATCCATGTGCTCTATTCCAAATGGTCCTTTCATTATTATCAAATATGGCGTAACCATCATAACCATCTCAATTACTACTGCCCAGATTATACCATACCACCATTTTCCTTTTCCAATTAACAAAGCATAGACAATTCCAAATGTAGCCCCGTTCCAAAAGTGCCACAGACCTCCAGCAATAAATGCATCAAGTGGTGCATGATAGAGATTCATTGGAACCCCTGACTGCATTATTGTTTGTTTTATTTCAGATAGTGAAGTGATTTTTTCAGTTAGTAATAATCCTGGAATAGAGATCATACTATCCATTGGTATCCATTTTGTAAACATGTAAGCTGGAATCCTAATTGCTTCTAGGGCAAATGATGCAACTGTACCAGCTGCCATTCCTATGAATAATCTATTTGTAAGAAGTGGGAATTTTGAACGTACTAAAATCCCTATTGTAAATATTGCAACCACAGAGGGGATAATCGCTATATCTCTGTACACTACATATGACATAATATCCAAAGGTCCAAAAATTACAAAGCTTGCCGAAGCCCCACTAAGAATAATTACAATAATAACTAGTCCAAGTTCTGTTCCTCTTTTTTGAAGGATGTTTTTCACTAGTAAAACTAAACAACTATCTTTTTATCCTTATTTCCAAGATGAATGTAATTTGGAGATTGTGTTAAATATTAAATTAATTAAATGATTTTATCACATCATGGCTAGAATAACAATAATGCTTGACGACATTCTCTTAAAGAAACTACGTGAAAAGCAAGCAAAATTAATCAGAGAATCTACAAATTCTGTAAGCTTTTCCAGAGTTTTGAATGATACATTACGCAAATGTATCAAATAACAAAAATTTCTTTTTGTCATAATAAGCTGTAAAAGGATTTTTATGTTTTAGTTCAGTGCTTTCTCAAATTCTATAATATTTGAGACTCAATTATTCCAAATTCAAAATATTTTTGTCCGTTTTGTAACGAGTAGAAATCTCGAACAAATCTTAAATATCAAAACTTTCACGCAAATTTATGGATTCAAAAACTGTAATGTTTTCAGTACTTGTACTAGCTGCAATATTTGCAATGGCACTTCCAATGGATACTGCAGTAGCTCAGACCACTGATGTGTCTCCTGATAGTGAAGGTGAATACAAAGATGGAGACCATGACGGAAAATCTTGCCCATTTAAAAATAAAACAGCATCAGTTGACATTGGTCTGAATATCTAATTTTAACATAAGATAAAATAATTAATTCAAAAATCAAAAAATTATTGCAAGAAACGTGGTATTTTCTTAACAATGTGAGAAATTGACACTCGTCCGGGTCCTGCAACTATAATCACTACAACTCCTGAAAGAAGAATAAGGTCAAGCTCGTATCCACCTTCACCTGTAAGATTAGAGGCACCTCTAACCAAGAAAATAGCACCTAACATATCAATTGCCAAAATTGAAGCTGAAATTCTACTCAAAACTCCAATAATTAGAACAATTCCACCAACAGTCTCAGCTAGTGCGATCGGTATCTGCAACTCGACTGGTAATCCAAGTTGGCCTGTCAAAAATCCAAGAAACCCTGGGTTAAATTTTCCAACACCATGAGATATGAAAATTATTCCAATTACAGTACGCAGACCCATAAATACAATATCAAAAAGTTTTTTTTCAGAAAATTTTGCATCAGCCAATTTCTTTTACCTCAATTTGAGAAAAACAAAAAGGAAGAGTTCGAATCAAAAGTGTTAATGACATCTGCGAATCTACACCTTTAGAATTTTTTTGCGATTTGTTTTGGAATTTATCAAAAGCCCCACCTCAATTTTTTCTCCTTTTTGTTTGATAAACTCCTCAGTATTTGACATAATCTGCCGCAATACTTTTTTTACAATATCGCTGTCCTTTTTTGAAATTTTATTTAATGCCATAGACCTTATCTCCAAAATACATTCTATTATTGGCTCTACGATTTCTTTGGATTTTTTAGTCATAAAGATCAAGTTGTTTCTCCGGTCATCAGGATCTGGATGTCTTGTTAGGTATCCCTCTCTTTCCATTTTATCTATTATTGGTACAAGTGTCGGTGCCTCAACAAATATCATATCTGCAAGTTGTTTCTGTGTAATTCCTTCTTCTATTGAAAGTACTACTACTATCTTCCATTTGCTGCCACCAAGACCAAAACGCTCACGTAATTCAATATCTGCAGCGATCTCCCATGTCTTGGCAGATGTTTTTAGCATAAGTCCTATACTGTCTTTAAGATCTAGTGTTTTTATTTTTAATTACCTCTTTTTTTATCAAGATACGTTCTAATCCAACTAGTCATATATTAATTAGCACATTATTCATTTAAATTATAATCATTAGTGCCCTAACCTTTATTATATATGACGTCGTGCTCAAAATAATGAATATAACTATTCAAAATACGACCGATCAAATTGAAGCGATTACTGAGAGTTAACACATTGTTTTACTTTATTATTGTGTGTGTAATTTCAATTTCTCTAATCCATACTAGCTATGCACAAACTCAATCTTACTTGGGAACACAAGTTACACTGTCTGAAAGTTTACTAAATGATCCAATTGCTCAGGATCTTCTAAAAAAAATAGAGCAGACAAGAAAGATGATTGAGGAATTAAAACAAAAAGAATTCGAAAAGAATCAAGCCCAGGAAAATCTAGAAAAAATGCGCGACATTTCAGTTAAACACCTAAACCAAAATCTTGATGAATGGGAAAGGATATGGGAAAAACACTCTTCAAGGAATTCCTTTGAAAGATTTGTCAACACAAAGCCCTCTTTTGTTCAAGGAGTGTTTTGGGACCAGTTTGAATTCACAGAACAAAAGATCATTGCAGGAAGAATTGCAATGAATCAAGTTTTGACAAGTGGTGGAATAATGCAAGATGCAATTAACGCATACAACAAAGCTGCAGCTTCTAAAAGAATTGAGCTAATAGAAATAAATTCTCAATCTAACGTAAAACATAATCTAGCAAATTATGAAGAACAACAAATCTTCAACTCCACAGGACAAATTCATGCATCAACAGTAACTCAAATGAAACTAGCCAAATTGTATTCAGATTACAAACTACAACCCACATACATATTGGCAAATTCAGATGACAGAAGTATCTCAAAATTAAATTCAGTGGTTGATTCAAATACAGAGTGTGTAGATGGGTATGTCCTAGTATCTCGTGTGATAACTGAAAGATACACCTGTATTGATGAATCTATTGCTAAAAAATGGATTATCAATGGTGTTCCAGGAATTGTTATTATTGATAGTGAAATCTCTGGGTTTTCATCCATCTTCAATGTAAAAACAAACCCCGGAACAAAGTGTAAAGACGGATATCAAGTAATTTATCATATTGAAGCCTCAGAGTACCAATGTGTTTTAGAATCAGTTGCAAAAGAAATGTTAGACCACAATACTGCAGAAGCACATACTCTTACAGAATACATTCTCAACAAGGATAAACAAAAAACAGATGAGGATATAATATATGAAATAAATCAAGAAATTTTTAAGATCAATGAAGAGTATGATATCAAAAAGAAGACATTAGAGTTCAAATATGACGATAAACTTGAAAATGAGAATTCTATAGCAAAACAAAAGATGCAAGAAATTATCAAAGAATACAAAACTAAGACACACATCACAAAAGAAGATGTAACCAAACACATCTCAGAAGTAAGAACTGCAAATGATTCCAACAAAGAAATATTGCTAAATGAAAAGTCAGACGCTGTAAACAAACTAGAGTTAGAAATAAAAAATGAAATACTAGGTATGGTGAAAGGCTATGAGAATAATCTAAACATCAATGTAGATTGGGATTATCTGAATGAGACATCATTTGCATCAACAGAAATGGAAGAAAGTAAGGTGAACACTGTAAAAGTATCCTTATTCAGTGAAAATAATCTTGATGAAATACATCTACACAACATTGGTGTGATCAACTCATTTGGCCAAAAGTTTGATGAGATTAAATCCAATCAAGTTTTACAAATTGCTGCAGACATTACAAACTCTAATGATTATAAACAGGATTTCGCATATATGGTAGAAATAACAAATGAGAAGAATGTTTTGGTTCAACCTGCAAAATGGATGACTGGTACACTAAACCCACACCAGACTTTTAACGTGGGTCTGTCGTGGACCCCAGAAGAGACAGGTGACTTTAAAGCAATTCTTTCTATTGGTACCGAAATAGACTCAGTCTTACAAGTAGCAGACATGAAAATCAATGTGAATCCAGAGATAAATGTGTCAGATGGTAATTATTGTAAAAAAGAATATGAGTTGCTTTTCAAATATATTGATAACTCTCCAATCTGTGCAACGTCTGATACTGCTTTAAAATTAATTAACATTGGATATGCATTTGTTTAGATACAGCAGAAAACCAACTTGTACTTACAGATAAAAAAGAAAATCAATTTTACGAATTACTAAACGGCAGAAAAAATCAAGTCATATCTTTTCAAGAACGAGAAATAGTAGTATCTATCAAAACCTTGTCAGGAGATAGGCGAGAGAAGAAATTTGCTTTGAGTTATTTTGGGATATTTTATGCAATAAAACTATTTTTTGGTCAAGAAATCTACGATTATTCTTATCCTCCTTTTAAAATTAATCATGATTTTTCAGATCAAAAGAGTTCTCAAACCATAATTGATTTACTAGCAAAAAATTATTCGTGGCATTACCAAAGATTTTTGGCAAATGGGAATATCTAAAACAACATCGATACATTAATGCTCATTTGTTAGCAAAACTTGCAAAGGAAAAATATTTTTATTCAAAAATTCCTCTAGAAATTTTTGATAATATTGGAGATGACACCATACATAATGTGAAGCACACGCTCACGAATAATTACTTTAATGATGTTATCACAGCAAGATTTTATTTTGAACAAAAGAGATTATGGGGTCTCTCAGTCACAAAAGGTGTTTCTGAATTAATTGATGACAAAGAAATAAATAATTTTTTGACAAAAACATTAACTAAATATCAAAATTATCTTGATGATCACAAGACTAATTTGAAAAATTATCTACACCAGTCAATAAAAAATGGAAATATAATCCATAATAATAAAAAACAAGCACAAAAAGCGAGATAAAAATACTTTAAAGATTATTTAGTCATCTACAAACGATTCTTTGGTGAGTCCTTCTGGAAGAGTCAAATCTCCTTGAAGTAGATTCTTTTGAAGTAATATGATGACTTCTTCAACATCATATCCCAATTTCTCCAATTCTTTTTCAGTTGTTTTAGAAAGCTTAGCTCCTATATTTTGCCCACCTATCCTACCAAAAGCAATTGCAGTAAAACGAAATGTATTACCATCTAAAATGAATTTACCAGTTATCTTTGCAGCCATTTGGCTTCCATGCATATTAGTAATGTAAACTTTAAGTTCCATTTTAGAAACTAAATTTCCACAGCCTTGTTAATATTGTCATCAATTAAAAAGCTCCAATGCTGTTTATCTTCAACTTTGAAATCATTAATCTTAAGTGAAATTATTTGTTCATCTAAGCATTCATGTTTTATTTCGCTATTTTCTTTTAGTTTGACTAATTTCCATTTGTATCTACCTTGTTGCAATTTACATACAGTAACTGCCCATTTTGCATCAGGATCAATTTTTGGCATTCCTACTAGATCAGCTATCTCTTCAATTCCAAGTTGTTTTTCTTCACAGAATCGTTTCTTGCAAACACCACATCTCCAGATATCAATTGAGCCAATAGTTTTCTCAGATATGTTAATGTTTATAACTCCATAGTAAACAGGTTGATGTTTACAAGTTTCAGTATCAGTATTCAATGTAGTTCACCCATTATTAGTATTATTTAGTTCTTGCATCATCATATGGTTTTTCTAAAATTACTCCCATATTATCAACAACTTTATTTTGTTTAAATTCAATATTTTCTCGCTCACACATTTTTCGATACATGTTAACTGCAGTAAATCTAGGATGCATTGCCTCAAACTCTGTATCAGAAAAGTCTATGAAAGCGCCAAGAGTAATTAGTTCTTTAGCTACCTTTTGGGCATGATCCAAAGAAATCTTTAATTTTTCTGCAATTTTTGTTGAAGACATTTTTCCATAACAAGTAACTAACAAATACACTTTAGCCTGAATAGGTTCTAATTTGATTTCAGAAATCAGATCATTTTCAATTCTAGAATACATCATTTTGGAAATTAATTACAATGAAATAAAAATGATCTATACAACTACTTTTTGACCAATAATTTTTTAGAGATTTTCCAGGCAAATATTAAGGCAATTAAATGAACAATTAAACCTGAAAATGCTCCTGAGATAAAATCATCAAGAAAAACCCAAGTTATGACAAATGCAGCAAGTGATGGAATTGTAACAATTATAGCAATTATGGTTCCTCTAATCACAATTTCTCGTATTGTAAGTTTGATCGATTTTTCATTATCAGACAACAGCTAAATTTTAAAAAATGGTAATAAAAACCAAAGATACTTTATATTTGGTAGACTCAGATTCGAAATGTTTGGCAAGTTATAAGGGAACATATTCAAATGAACAATCATTAAATTTTGTAATACCAATTATTGTAATTCTATTTTTTGGTGTAATCTATGTTATGACACAAAAGTCAGATTATGGTTTTGTGAGTTTTATATTAATTGGTGTAGCTGCCGTGACAATATTTTATTGGGTTAAAGTTATTAAGAAAATGACAAAGGACCAAAAGCCATTATACTATAAAGCAAGAGAGCAAGAAACAAAAAATTGGGTTTATGATCTGATTAAAAGTGAGGGGGAATTTGTTTTTGTAGCTGAAGTACCAGGTCCTGAAGATAAAATCGCAGTCAGGCTAATAGATGAGATTTTATACATACATGGAACTTCAGGATTTTCAAAGGAAGTTCCGATAGAAGAAGTAGGCAATATGCAGATAGTTGATTTCAAATATAGAAATGGTGTCTTAACACTTAGAATAAAATAATTAGAGACTTTTTGCTAGTTCTATTTTTTGTGGTAAATATTTTTCAGTGATATTTGTAAGGCCATATTTAGAGAAAGCTTCCAATTCAGCCTTTCTTTTAATTTTCAAAAATACATCTAGTTCTTTTTTCCAAATTCCAGTTTCATATCTAGGATCCTTCAGAAGATCATGACATCTCTTAATGTCAGATTCGGTCATTGGAATTGTTGGTAGTTTATATTTTTCAATATCAGTAGCCCAAACTCCAACCCATTTTGCGTCAGGAACTGTAAGTTCTCTTAGATGAGCAGCATTTGCTGAACCAGATTTGATAACCATTGCAATGTGTTCACCATATACATCACCATCAGTAAGGATAATGACAGGTAATCCCATTTCATCATGAAGTCTTTTTAACAAAGTTCTAGTTGAGCGGGGAGCTTGTCCACCAGTATTGATAATTATAGATTTAAATTTTTTATCAATTTGTTCTTCAACAAATCTTGTAAAAAGACAACCCTTCTCAACAGCAATTACAATTTCTGCACTAGTATC
>JADFLN010000144.1 GCA_022564385.1 Nitrososphaerota archaeon
AAGTGCCGATTTATTCAAAGCCAATATCAAAGATTCTAACTTTTCAGGAGCTGATCTCTCAAACGCAGACGTAAGCTTTAGAGATATTGAAAGTGCAAAAACTGATGATAAAACAAAAATGCCTGAAAAGGGATTCTTTTTCTTCCGAGAACTTTATTCTATTTTCAGAGAACTATTTTTTGGCATAAGATAAACCTTCAAGATTGTCACAGATTAATTACTTTGTAATACGGCCCTGCTTTCCATTTTACATCATCCATGGTGAATCGGCTCTCACATTTTAAACAAAGAAAAGTAGTGAATAATTCTGTAAATATGTCTCCGCAGCTATTGCAAACATAACGTCCTGTAATTACTCTATAATCTACACCTATTGCTTTAATCTCTTTTTTGCATTTCGGACAGAGATTATCAACATATTTTTTTTCTTCAGAAAAATTCCCACATGAGAAATGTTCAATTAATTTAGTCATGTTAAAATTATTTTTTTTGCATGTAGGACAAGAAAATGTTTGGACTATTTTAACTGAATCGCATTGATTACAACTAATTTCTTTTTTCTCATCAAGTTGCACAATTTTTCCTGTAGATTCTAATTCTTTAAGATGGGTTTGTACAACATCTTCAGTGACTTTCATTAATTGTGCTATCATGTTAAGGCTAATTTGTCCATGAGATTTTAGTAGAAAATCGATCTTCTCATTAACTTTTAATACAATTTCATGTTCTGTTTGTTTTAACATTTCAACTTGTTCAGATTCTTTCATAAAGAAAGATTTCTCTTTTTCCATTATAGTCATAATCTCTTTTAGACTTTCAAATCGTATGGGTTTTTCGAGATATTGGTAAACTCCTAAACGTATGAGTTCTTTTACTCCTTCATCTTCCTTTTCAGTGGCAGTTTCTAAAACTACTCTAACATTTGGTTTCGTTTCAAGCATTTGTGTCAAAACTGAACGTGCATCCATGTCGGGTAACATGTAATCAAGTAATACAATCGGTTCTTTGTCCTGAGAAACAAGATCATTGAATGTAGTAATAGCAGAAGAGCCCGTTTCACAAATATGAATTTCTGAATAACCTAATTTTTCCATATAATTTTTTAAAAGCATACCAACAGCTGGACTGTCCTCTACAATCAAAACACTATTTTCTTTACTCATTATTGCTTTCACAGTTTGAGTCTAGAATAAAAATTAATTATAAAATAAAAAAAAGTAGTTTAGCTTATAAGATGAATTTTTACACCATAATGACCATATTTTTTGAAATTCCCAAACTTGGGAATTTTTAACGGACATTATTTGAGTTTCATGAAAACTATTGAAAACGCCTTACTTAACATATTAAAAAATTATTATAATAAAATTTACGAATAAGGTATGATTCCAATAATTATTAATTTATTATTTGGAAAAAACTAAATAAAGAAGGAAATGATTTTTAATGAGAGAAAATTGTATAATTTTAATTCAGTATACTTGAAAAAGTACATTTAACAAAAAAATTTGTAGAAATAAATATTGAAATCAGACAAACAGCAGAATAAGTCAAATAATTTTTGAAATAAGGTTTTTGATTTCTAAAAATTCTGAATAAGAAACGCTAACTGTTTCAATAAATGTAGTGATAAGATTCAATGTCATCAAAAATTTTAATAATATTAAGTATTGACAAAATACAAAATGATTGTTAATCATAATAGTACAAAAGACTAAATGTGTCAAAAAATTTCATTATTCATTGATACATGGCCCCTCTCTTGTAATCGGTGCTGTAATTGCATCAATAGCATTAGTTGTGGTATTTTTAGGATTTGATACAATTTCAAATGAATCAAAACTTGTTTTAGAACCAATGCCAACTATTCAAGAATTTGTACCTCCAAAAGTTTCTATGGCGACATTTTTAGAAAATAGTTCACCAATACTTGGAGATCCTAATGCGCCAGTTACTCTAGTTGAATTTGGAGATTATCAATGTCATTTTTGCAATGTTTTCTTTCATTCAACGGAAGATGATATATTGAAAAATTATGTGGATACAGGAAAAGTTAGAATGATCTTCAAAGATTACAACATAATTGGCCCTGACTCTATTACTGCATCACATGGAGCACATTGTGCAAATGATCAAGAATTGTTTTGGGAATATCATGATATTTTATATTCGAACTGGACTGGGGAGAATAATGGATGGGCATCATCAGAAAATCTTGCAAAGTTTGCCCAAGAAATTGGTTTGGATATAGATGAATGGTCTGAATGTATGATAAATGAGATACATTCCCAAGTAATTCTTGCAAGTAACAGAGATGCGAGAACGCTTGAAATAACAGGAACTCCAGCATTTTTTGTCATTGGGCCTGATGGTAAAATCACACCAATTTTTGGAGCACAACCATTTGTGGTGTTTAAAAATATTTTTGAAATAGAACTAAAAAAAAATAATTAGCGATCAAATAGTAAATGGTAAATAAAAAAGATGTAAAAATTTCATTCCTAGTTAGTTACAATTTACTGGATATCCTTATTAATGAACTACCGAAGCGAGGTTTATGGCAGT
>JADFLN010000145.1 GCA_022564385.1 Nitrososphaerota archaeon
TTAGATTTGATATGAACTGTTAACTCTTTTATTTTCAAATTTTATTTTCATACCTATCTGCGTCCATTTTTATCCCAAAACAAGTATTTGGGTCCAAATTAATGAGTAAATCACTACGGGCCCAAAGAGTTTCAGAACTGATTCAAACCTCTAAGGAATTGAACCGATAAATCAAGTAGAAAATTTAGACATTATCTTCTCAAGTATTATGGAAATTGAGAGTCTTGAACTAAAACATCAAGACCCTTTGATGGCCTTAGAGTGTTAACTAATTTTGTTCATTTTATTTCTATATTCTAAATACCTAGAAACTATAAAATTTTCTGAGTCATTGTTTTTCTTGACGTGAAAAGATCAAATCAGCAATTTTGTGTAGATTAGAATCTGAACCTATACTAACAATTTTAACTAAATCTGTAGTGGTAACCATTCCAATTATTTTACCTCCTTCTTGTACTGCCACTCGATGGATTCCCATATTCCTCATTATTTCAGCAACTTCCCAAACCGTTTGATTTGGAGCGATAACCAACAAAGGATGAGTCATAACTTGTGAAACAGGTACAGAAAGTGAAATATCTTTACTAGCTATCTTTGTAACAAAATCTCTTTCAGTAAGTATTCCCACAGGTATGTTGTCTTTTGTAATAATAATACTGCCAATTTCTGCTTCATTCATCATAGAAGCAGCTTTTTTTATCGTTTCTGATTCATCAATTGAGATTATCTTTTTCTTCATGATGTCACTTACAAGATGTCCTTCTCCTTCCATCATAATTTACTGGACAGTACATTAAATTAAATCTTCAATTATCCTATTTTTTGATTAAGTTAATAATTTAGATTCTAAACTCTCAAGTTAATCTTAGGCATGATTTTTTTTATTAATCAACACTTTTTGTGCAATTACAGAATTCAAACAATGAGTAGTGCCGATTAGTTTACGTTGTTTACTGAAAATTCTTAATTCAAAGTATGTTGTGAATTTATCATGTCTGATAAACCATCTGCTGCTTGGTATCTAGCTCCTATTTTTTTAGGAATTATTGGAAGTGCAATAATGTGGTATGTACTAAAAGATGAAGACCATCCTGATTCTCTTTTTAAATCAACATTGCAAGGTAGTGATCTTTGTTCCAGTTGTAGCATTGTAATACAATATCATACAAAATTGATAAAACCGATCTTATAAAAACTGAAAATTTGTTCAATCACACAGTAATAATTTCTGAATTTCGTACCATGAAATTAGAGATATTAGATTATCTTGAAAATTGGAAAATGAATTAATATTATAACCGCCTAATATTCTTTGTAAATGGTTAGTCAAATCATATGGGTTGGAATTGTAATTGTAGTATTTTTTGTAGGAATTGGAATTGGATCTGGAGTCTTACAATCTACTCAAATGTCCCCCATGATGATGAATCCAGGCATGACGGGTTCTGGAATAACTACTGGAAGTGGACTTGTGACTTTACAAAATTCAGAATCATTAAAATCATTACAAGACTCTGATGAATCTCAAACAAGAACCTTTGATATTATTTTAGATGAAGTAAAGTTTTTTGCAAAAACAGAAAATGAAGGTCAAGAAGCTGTTGTACTTGTAGAACTTCATCAATGGAATCCTGATCTTATTGTGGTAAATGAAGGTGATACAGTAGTACTAAACATCTCCAACCCAAGAAAGCATACTCATTCATTTATCGTTCCTGAGTTTGGTGTAAGCACCAATGTTCTTGAACCTCGAACAGGAAGTGAAACGATTCAGTTTGTTGCAGATAAAGCAGGCATCTTTACATTTTCTTGTGGATTACCATATAATGCAGCATCTGGACAATGTGAACCAGACCATTCAATGATGACAGGTACACTGATAGTCTTAGAAAAGAAAGGTCAAGAATAAGATTGAGCTTCAATTATACTGTTAAAACTCAAAAGAGAATAGAGCAAGCAATAGAGGATATTACTTCTGCTCTTTCTGAAATCAAATTTGGTGTTTTGGGAACATTAGACTTTAAGGAAATCTTTGCAAAGAAAGGAATTGATTATCCTCATGAATACAAACTGTTGGAAGTTTGTAATCCTCAAGCTGCAAAACAAGCACTAGATTCAGATCCAAACATTGGATTATTGCTTCCATGTACTATTGCAGTTTTTGAGAAAGATGGAGAAAATTACATCAGCTTGGCAAAACCTACAGTATTACTGTCTGTTGCATCAAACACAGAGTTGGAATCTATGGGAAAAGAGATTGAAGCAAAACTAATTGAAGTAATTAATAGTTCAAAATAGGATTGAATCTCTTAAGATTGGAACCAAATAATTAAGTAAAAATTTAGACAATATTTTCTGACTAATCTTTGTTTTTTATAATTTGAAATTTACACCTACTTGTGTCCATTTTTATCCCAAAACAAGTAGTTGGGTCCAAATTAATGAGTAAATCACTACGGGCCCAAAGGGCTTCGATCCCTTGACCATTGGATTAGAAGTCCAACACTCTATCCATGCTGAGCTATGGGCCCAAAAACCTAGCAATTAGTTACCA
>JADFLN010000146.1 GCA_022564385.1 Nitrososphaerota archaeon
ATCCAAAAATTGTAGTATCAATTCCTATCAGTTTAATTGTAGTTTCATGGTTAATCGATCTCTTTCTAGCTCCGTGAAAAGACAATGCAAAAAGCTTCAGATGATGTTTCGAATATACACAGTAGGTTTTCTCTTACTCTAATTAACCCATCATCACATTACTTTTCATTAGTGGGTTCATTAATTACTGCAGTAGTGATTACAATTACAACATATTTGGGATATCTTGCTTCAGAAGATTTCTTGTTTAGGATTCCTTTAGTAGTTGGAGTTTTAGCAATTACACAATTACTTGATACTAGATTTACAAAAAAGAAAGAATATTCCAAAGTACTTCATGTGTCACTTTTTGCAAACTTGTTATGGGTGGCAGTTCTTTTAATGGGATTATTAGCAAGTGTTGTATTATCAAAAGAAACATCTTTGTTTTTTATAACATTGGGAATGTTTTTGTTTGCAAGTATAAGAATTGGTGTCTTTACAACTACATTAGGAGTTAGTATCAAAAAGATCTGGTTGATTTGTTTGATACAACCACTTGCAATGTTTCTAGTATTAATTCCACAAGACATGTGGATTTCAATGCTTACAAATCCATTATCACTTGGATATGGAATAGTATTTTTGATCATTGCAAGTGCTTGGTCATTATTAACAGACAAAGCAGGAAGACCAGGAATGCAAAGTACACATAAAACAATTCAAGCATATTTGGCTTCACAAGGAAATGACTTTGCTGAAGCAGAGATGATGATGGAAGAACGCTCAAATGAGACAAAAGTATCTACATCTCAAATTAGACTTTTATCATCTAATGGAGATACAGAATTTAGGATGATTTTGCCAGAAATTCATCCTGGACCATATCACCCAGTTGGAGGAAGCAACATACCTTATCTAATTTACAAAAATTTTAATTCATCAGTCATGGTATTGCATAGCATATCAGACCATTCACTTAACTTGCCCTCAAAAAATGAAGTTGAAAACTATCTAAAAAATTTAGAAAAAAGTGAGGTCAAAGAAGAAGGAGCTGTTTGCACAGAGCCAGTAACAGTTCAAATTAACAAAGCAAGGGCTACGGGATTGTTATTTGGAAAAAATCCAGTAATGTTTTTGTCCTTATCGCCACATGGGATGGAAGATATTCCATGTTACATGAAAACAGAAATAGAACAGTATGCAAAAAATCGCGATTATACAAGAATAATGATTGTAGATAGTCACAATGCAATGGGTTCTGAAATCTCAAAAACAGATGGAGAAGACATGCTAAAAGCTGCAAAGTCTTGTTTAGACTCATTAATAACAAAAGAGAATTATCCAATCGAATTTGGATATGCAAATTCGGATGACATGGATATCAAGACTCAAGATTTAGGGATGGGTGGTCTTGGAATAATATGTCTAAAAATCAATAATAAAAAATATTTCATAGGATGGGCAGATGCAAATAACATGGAAAATGGAGTAAGAGAGAAAATCGTAGAAAATTTTGCAAAAAAAGGGTATAATCTTTTAGAGATTTGTACATCAGACACGCATTATGCCCCAGTTAAAGCTAGAAACAGAAATGGATACTATCAATTAGGTTTGATGACAGATTCTGAAAAATTATCAAAATGGTTTTTGAGTATTGCCACAAATGCTGAAACAAAAACAACATCTGCAAAGTATGAAATATTGGAAAACCAAGCAGATGTGAAAATCATGGGGCAGAGCATATTTGAGGACTTTTCCAAAGCACTTGACAACTCTTTGAAACTATCAAAAGGATTTATGATTGGTGCAGTGTGTTTTTTCATAACTAGTTTGTTTCTATAGTCTTCATTTGATCAATATTTCCATAAAACTCATCAATGAATGAAGCAAATTGAAAAATAGGTACTATGGGTACGTTTTCAATAAAATCTACCTTATCTCTATACAAGGTGACAATTACAGGTACGGCGATTGTCCCCTGAGTTTTTGAGACATAGTGTTTTGTTCTTTTAATCTGTTTTTTGACAACAGTTGTTAATGATGAAATGCTGTAACGCTTCCAATGTTTACAATCAATTAAAATTGCAATACCTAATCGAACACCAATAATATCAATTTCCATTCTAGGTTTAGTCAGAATCAAGTTCTTTATTACTGCAAAATCTTTAGACATCAAAATTGTGGCAGTCAAACCTTCAAAATCTCTCCAATTCAATGCGATTGAAATTTCATCAATAGGAAGACCTTTCTCAAGTAATTCAACAACAATTTTTAATTTATCACCATCTTCAAAATAATATGAATCGTCTTGTTTTGTCCCAATATCATTTTTAATGAATTCATCCAAAATAATTTTTGAATCTATAACATTCAATTTTGTAACTGCAGAAAAATCTTCAACTGAAATTCCACCTGAAATAATTCCTTCTAATCCAACAATTATTTTAGGATGAATTTTCAACTGCATATTTTGATTCACGTAAGTGATATAGGTTTTATGAGCAGATAACTTCAGAGTATTATGATATAGATTTTATTACAACCATTTTAAATTA
>JADFLN010000147.1 GCA_022564385.1 Nitrososphaerota archaeon
AAATTGCATCCTAAACAGTATTAATTACAAATGCATGTTTCTTGATATTTTTATAATCAAAAAAGTTAGTGCTACTTCCGGGTGATATTATAAGATAATCATAATCAAGTGTGTGTACTTTGCCATCAAACGTTCTAGTAATTGTAACTAGTTTTTGCTTTAAATCAATTAATGATATTGTTGCTTGATAGAATTCTGCTTGTTTGCATAGTTTGCGGATAGGTATTGTTATATCACTTGGATGAATTAACCCAGAAGAAACTTGAGGTAGCATGGGCGTATAAAGAAAATAGTTATCTTTGCTTACTAGACTGATTCTAACATTTGATTCATTTTTGAATTTTTTTTGAATTAATTTGAGAACGTTAATTCCTCCAAATCCACCACCTAGTATGAGAATTTTTTTAATTTGTGGCATGGTAGTCCAATACTTTGATTCAGATTTATGGTATTAGTTCAATACTCTAAAGCCCATCGAAGTGAGTTGTCAAATTAGTTCAAGGATGATGACATAATATAATCTTGAGAAAGATGATAAAACAAAAAAATGATTCATGTGTGTTCAAACTATTTTTGGGTTTAGATTTTTACAAGAAAATGAAATACGGACCCGAAGGGATTCGAACCCTCGACCTAACGCTCCGCAAGCGTTCGCACTATCCAAGCTGTGCAACGAGTCCAAAAAGTTTTTGAAATTCATGCTTAATTTGGATTGCTATTAGTCAGAAACTATTTTTTTTAAAGAAATATATCAAAAATAGCATTAGTGGACATAATACAGGAAAAAAAGTTTCAAATTTATAAAAATATTAATATTTGAAAAATTATGCTTCTTTTTCTGCAGGTTTGACAAAAACATAGTTCATAATCAAACCTGCGATAATTCCACCCAGGATTGGTGCTGCCCAATACAACCAATGGAATTCCCAAAATCCAGAAATTAATGCAGGACCAAATGTTCTTGCAGGGTTTACTGATGCACCAGTTAATGGAACTGCAACTAGATGAATAAGAAAAACCATTCCACCAATTGCAAGTCCTTGAATTCCAGGAGTTGCTTTTTTGTGAACTGCCACCATAAAGATTACAGTAACTAAGAAGAATGTCAAGATTGCCTCTAATGCAAATCCAGAACCAATACTATTATTGATTAAATCACTTGGGCCTCCTTGAGTTCCAAAGTTTACTTTGGCTCCAAGTTCTGGTAAAATTGCTTTAAGAGTAGCAGCTGCTGCTACTGCACCAATTAATTGTGAAATGATATAACCAACACCATCTTTAATTCCAATCTTTTTTGTAATCATCATTGGGATAGTGACTGCAGGATTAATGTGAGCCCCAGAAACGTGTCCAAATGCATATACCATTAATGCAATAACACCTCCGTGTGCAAGAGAGATAAACAATACAGATTGTGTTGTTAATTCTTCTCCAAAAGCAGAAACTGCTAAAATTACGGAAAGTGGACCAAAGAATACCAATCCATAAGTTGCTATTCCTTCAGCAAGGAATGCTCTTGGATTAACCATTAAGCAAAAGCCAATCCAATTTCCATATAAAACATTCGGACCAACATTATGATCAGGGTAGGTCAAAAAGTAATTAATTACGGACAAATCTATTTTAAAACATAATGATTTCAGAAGGAGATCCCGTTCCAAAATTTGAGATAAATGATGCAAATGGAAATAAAGTAAAATCTAGTGATTTTAAAGGTAAAAAACATGCAATATACTTTTATCCAAAAGATTTTACTCCAGGATGCACCATAGAAGCTGACGAGTTTTCACAAGATTATAAAAAATTTAAAAAACAGGAAATTGAAATTATTGGAATTAGTCCAGATGATGTAGAATCTCACAAAAAATTTTGTGAGAAAATGGGAATCAAATATCCACTTTTAGCAGATGTAGATAAGAAGGTCTCAAAGATATTTGGTGTTTGGGGTAAGAAGAAATTCATGGGTAGAGAGTACATGGGTGTTACAAGAAGTACATTTCTTGTAGATAAGAAAGGAAAAATTTTCAAAATTTATCCCAAAGTAAAGGCTGCAGGACATTCAAAAGATGTTCTAGAGGATTTTCTAAATTTAAATTAAAAATAAGGAAAAGTTGGGAGTAAAAGATTAGAAACCTTTTGGCAATGAACCCTTTGTAGATTGAGAATCACTTGGTTTTAATTCTGATACACGTTTTGCTTGTAGCTCTGCAAGATCTTTCATTAATTCTTCATGCTTTTTTTGTTCATCTTCTTGTCTAGTCATGTATTCTGCTTCATACTGTTCTAATAATTGTTTTTTTGATTTTCCGGTATTTCCACTAGAACTAGATTCTTGTGGAGGAGGTGCTTGTTGTGTTATCTCAACTGGTTTTGGGGGTTCTGGTGCTTGTGCTTTAATCTTAATACCTTCAACACTCATTTCTATACCACTAAAACTTTCAAATGTTTTACCTGGCGGACTGTATGCTAATCTTTGTCTTGTTGCAAAGTATTGATTTGATGGTTGTGTGTAACCA
>JADFLN010000051.1 GCA_022564385.1 Nitrososphaerota archaeon
AAAAAAAGATGGGACTTGATATGGTCCAACTAGAAAATAAAAAAATTAAAGAAAAAATTATAAATTCTGAACAAATCAAAGGTTCAAAATCAATTAAAGAGTTTAATAAAACTGAAGAAAATCTTTCAAAAATAAAACAAAAATTGGAAGAAATTACAGAAGAATATAATCAGATTAAAAAACAAGTTTCACAAGAACAGTCTTCTATCCATAACATTAGAAAACAGCAAATAGAATATGAGAAAGAATTAGATGAAGCAAGATCTAGACTGTATAATGCAAAAGAAGAATTAGAAAGAAAAGATCATTTTGAAGATACGAATATTTTAACTTCTAAAGAAAGAAAATTTATCCAAGGAGAAAGTTCAAATCAAAAAAATTCTGCAGGAATTATTGAAGCAGCAAGCACAGTAGTAGGTTCATTAAAATCAAAACTTAACATAGCACAAAAAGAATTAGAAGTAATTCAATTACTTTTAAAGAAAGAAAGAGACGAACATGAAAAAACCAAACAAAAATTAGAAAAACTCAAGACATCAACATAATAGTTAGGCGAATCATAAACTTTCAAAATGTTTTTTCCATTTTGATTTTATTTCTTGTTCTGAAATTCCCAGATCATATAATGGAGAAGTTACTTCAGACACTTCTGAGATATCAACTAACACAATTGAATCAATTGGACTCTTAATTCCCTTTTTCCTATAGTGATTAAGAATTTCATCGTACAATGAATTATCTTTAATGATTCTAGCCTGGCCTTTAAATAAATAGCCTTTACGTAAAAGAGGGTCAATTACATTAATTTCTATATGAGGATTACTCTGTAAATTTTTCATAGTGTCAGGTGATCGAATATTTGCAAACGCCAATACTTTTGATGTCCAACCAATGATGGTTCCTTTTGGAGAAATGTTTGGCTTACCATCAGTAGAAACAGTTGCCACATAACCTAGCTTCTGAAGATCCAAAAAGTTCATAATTTTCTGAGTAATCATGACAATTGTTACTACAAATAACTACAATGTAATTAATTTTCAGAATTAGCGCATAACTTCAGTCATCCATTGAGAAAAGAAAAAAAATGCAATTCCACCTCCAATAATTGCAATCCAAGCGATAATCTGTTTAATTTTAGACATTCTAAAGAGAATTCTCTAAACACATTATTGAATCTAATTAAATTTTCCAGACAATTATAATTAGACTCGTAATAATGTAGCAGTGTTGGCAAGTATCAAAGATGTTGGAAAATTCTTTATGTTTATTGTTGGTGGATTAGTAGCCATAATAGTTGGTTCTTATATGATTCGAGGAACTATGCATATGTGGGACAATCCAGAAAATGGAAAAACTGATGATAAAGATAATGACTAAAAACAAGTGTTGCTAAACAACATTAGAATTGATACAAAATTCTTCAATAAGGAAATCACTTGATCAATACATAAAAAGAAGAATTCAAGAGATGCCAACTGAAATTAAGCAAACATTCCCAAATATCAAACAAATTTGGAAGTGTAATGATGAAGCAGATTTTCTTTATGGGTATTATGTTGGAAAAATTGAAGAGGGTTCCTTACATTATTTAATCAAAGCGACTCGTGCATCAGCTGGAAGCTATGTAGATACTTTTGAAATAAGAGGAATTATTGAGACACGTAAGAAAGAATTGCAAGATACAATAAAAACTGCAATCAATTAGTGAAGTAGAAATACTACATCTATTATGTTAAAATATGGTAGGACCGCAAGACGGAGGTTTCGGATTTGATCAATCTAAAAAATATTCAAGTGTGGATAATCTTGATGAGGTTTGTGTCCAGTGTCAAGCAGGGCAACACAAAAAGTGTTTGAAAAAAGCGGGGCAACAAGAAGTTTGTGAATGTGAACAATGCATGATTTATGGCTAAATAATGAAATTAAACAAGTAATTTTTAATAATAATAAAAATTAAGATATAATCTTGCCAAATCAATACACATTTGAATGCAGATTTTGTGGAAAGGATTTTGGTGCAAATGTTATAGAGCTAGCAGTACATATTGGTAGGATTCATGACAAGCCAAGAAATTCGTTTTGTTAATTAAAAATTAAAGACTAGATAACTTGTTTTCTAATTCTTGAATTTCTTTTTGATATGAATTAAAGATATTTTGAGCAAATTCTTTATGTGCTAAAATGATTGTAGATAAAGCCTCTTTGTAATTTGGATGTCCTTTCTTAATTACATCACATGATTCAAGCGAAGTTATATGACCTGTCACAGTTGCAATTGCACCTTTATGATTGAATTTTATGATTCCATCAAAAGCCTCAATGAACATGAAAGCAGATTCTGCTTTACACTTGTAAGTAATTTTTCCAGTATTGAATAATTGTGTAACACCACAAGGTTTTCTTGTTACAATCACAGTCATGAGATATGAAAAAAATACCATGTATTAATGATTTTAGAAAAAAGATTTTCTAGCCAGCGGCATTAGCTGTGAAAGTTACAGCAGATGCTGCCAGAGTCTTGTCAATTTCATTAATTGCAATCTTATCTCTTCCGATCAGTTCAAACTTCTGTATCAAAGTCTCAAACTTTATTTCTTCTTTAACTTGTTCATTAACAAACCATTCTAGAAATGCATATGTTGAATGATCCTTATCTTTTTGTGAGATTTCAACCATCTTGTGAATTGCAGTAGTAACTGTTTGTTCATTCTTTAATGCAGTCTTTAGAATAGACTCTAGAGATTTGAAATTACTTGCAGGTGATTTTATAGCAGGTATAACTGAAGAAATGCCCAAATTATTCAGATAGTGAATAAATTTTAGCATATGTGTTCTCTCTTCGTCGGATTGTGCATAAAAAAAACTAGCACCGCCTTCGTATCCAGTAACCTCACACCATGATGCCATTGCCATGTAACTATTTGATGCACTTGCTTCTAGAGTAATTTGATCGTTTAGAGCTTTTTGCATAATTTTTGAAATTTTCACAACATTTTCACACTTGAATTTAATTTAAACAATTCTAATTGATTGGTTGTGTAGTATTATTTCTACATTATCAATCATCTAGATTCTTAATTTTATTTGTATGTTATCTCTAGATATTCAAACCAGGATTAACTGATGCCCATTTTTTATCTTTGAATGGACAAGATTTTCCTTCATGCTCTCCATCTTTGTATTCACCTTCACCATCAGGAGATACATCAGAGGTCTGAGCTACTGCAGTATCCATAGGAAGAGCCATTGCAAATATTGCAGCTAAGATAAGTACTGAAAACATTACAATTTTAGAATCCATAGATTTGCTATTGGAGTTTAACATTTAAGATTTGCCCAGAGTCAGGCATCTAACTTTTCAATCTCAACATACACTGAACTGATTACATATTATTGAGAAATTTTTTCAATGACTAATTCATGTACCAGATAAAATGCAAAAAGAATGGAATAAACGTGATATTATTTACAGAAAATATCTGGCTTATTAATTACCATATTTACGGTAGTTTAATTTCTTTTTAATGAAATGTAAAACATGTAAAATGGAAAATTTTTGGATAATAAACCAGTTTTTTTTGTTTCTATGAGCTAACCACGTATAGTAATCAAGTGGATAATCAAAATCATCTGTGAAATTATCAATGTTAAAAAGTTTATCTTTAAAAATTTGTTTATCGGTAGGTTCTAATCCTATCATGCAACGATAATGATGCCATCCAGAACCTTTTGATATTAATTTTTGTTGATATGCTTCTACAATCTTAAGTAGATTTTTTTCATGTTCAGGTATATCTTTTGGGTAAAAACTTTGAGCAAAAATCTCTCCATGCATACAACCGTTTACTTTACTTTTTCCTTTTCTTGCAAAAATCACCCATTCTTTTTTGTCATATTGTATAATTTGTTTCATTGTCTCTTCTGAAAACCAAACGTCACCTAAAAAAATTAAAGTTCTACCCTGTTTATTCCATAATTCTTTTGAATTAAGATATTTATCTACACCATTTTCAACAGGGTTAATTTTTGGAATAAACAGTGTACTTCCTTCAATTTTATAGTTGTTGTTAAGACCAACTACAAAAACTTTATCGACTTCGTTTTTGTATTTGTTAATCAGTCTAACTGTTCTATCAATTAATTTCTCATCTTCAATTTTGATAAAATGTTTTTGTATTCCTAGGTGATTATTCCAACCAAGTCCTTTTCCAGCACAAATTATGATTGCATGAGTTATCTGATTCAATTCAATAAATTGAATCTGTAGTGTAATATAACATAGATTTTAGTAGATTATGGAAATACACTAAATCTCTTCTATTTCATCATAGATGGACTTTACTACATCTCTGTAAGATACGCCAGGACCACGTGCAACAGCTTACACCATTCTAAGAAAGTCAATAAGGAAGATCATTTAAAAAATAAAGAAAATGCAGACCCAAACAAATGTTGGGCACGAGAAGGATCTACACTTTTTAATTAATTACATTAATCAACTACATAACAATCTGTGTGTTATAAAAAATACAAAAAATGTGTTTAAAGCTGACCTTGTAATTTGAAAATGTTACAAAATTAGGCGTCTAGCTTTTCAATCTCAATATACAAGGCCTTTGCAATATCATCGTATGACTTGCCATGTTTTCTTACTATAATCAGCTTCATCTCTTCATCATCCTTGAGATATAGATTCTAGCTAGTGCGTCAAATCTTGCATCAGACTCTATTGAAGCAAACTTTTCTCTAAAGGCCTCAATCTCTGCAAGTACGGTCATAGAGGTTATGGTGTTCTGTGTGATTCCTGTTGATGATTCTGTTTTCTTGCAAATGTGTGTAGAGTCATCCAGGTTTAGTGGCCTGTCTGAATTTATGATATGCCCTGCTAGTCTCCTTATCCTGATCTAAGGTCTTTAGGATCTCTAGTTGGATTGAATTCATCTGTTTTTTAGCCATGTATTCTTGTATACCATTGATAATTAAAAGGGTATAGAAAACATACGTTCAATTCTAATTATTCAAAATTGAAATCTAGTAATAACAAACACTATTGCAAATCCAGATAAAAATATGATTCCTGCAAAACTCAAAAGTTTTAACAACATAGAAGGCTGAGACTCTTTTGGAAGATATTTACCTGTGACCAGTCTAAAATTAAAAACAGCAATAACAGGAGCTATTAGAAATGATAAAACGGTTGCAAAGTCAACTAGTTCTTTTAAATTATTTCCAAATTGAAATACGATTACAAGTGCTCCAATAGATATTACAAATAAGAAAATAATGTAAAGTTTATTGAATTTTGGGCTTGTTTTTTGATCTTTTTTTGTAAAAATCAATTCTACTGTTCTCTTTAATGACCTAGAATAACCATCCAAAACAGCAATAATTGTTCCAAACATTATGGTAAATGCAGATGCAGCAATTATGAT
The DNA here is from genome assembly GCA_022564385.1 of Nitrososphaerota archaeon. Taxonomy (GTDB): domain Archaea; phylum Thermoproteota; class Nitrososphaeria; order Nitrososphaerales; family Nitrosopumilaceae; genus Nitrosopumilus. The sequence continues at coordinate 5,433 of JADFLN010000051.1, forward strand.
ATAACTCCAATCTCCAATCGTCTGAGTGTATAGTGTTACTACTTTGTGTGCAAAAAGAGAATTGTTGTTTGGCAAGTCTTCACCAGAACCATAGAAAATAAATGAACCAAGTGTAACAAACATTACTGCAAGAATTCCCGTAATAAGATATGTTAATCTGAATTCAAAAAGAGTTTCCTTGAGCGTTGGCCTGTATTTTGTTTGTTTCATTCTCTCTAATGTCCATAAACTATTCCAACTTGAAAGATCTAAAGCAGTAGGCATCCAACCCATTAAAGCAAGTAAGAAAAATATTCCAGAAGCATTCCAGAGTTCTTTTGGAACAAATCCTTCTATAGGTTCTATCGGACCATTATACAATGCAAACAAGAAAGCCGAAACGGTAGATATCACCAAAACAATAATTATAATTTTAATCAGACTATCAAGAATATTGAACTTTCCAACAGCTAAAATTACAACACATATTGCAAACAAAATGATAATGGTCCATTCTCCAAGAAAATCAATTCCAAAAAGATTTTCAAAAAAGCCTGCAGCAACAAACCCAACAGCACCTGTTACAAAAAACATTGAAGCGATAGTTAGTATAAAATACAACCACAATGCAGGCTTGCCAAGTTTTTTGTATCCATCTATAATACTTGTTTGAGTAGAATTTGCATAACGAGATCCATACTCAAAAAAAGGATATTTTAGTAAAGTAACTACAATAACAAATCCTAAAATCATCAAACCAAAATCGGCACCAGCTCTTGTTGACTGTACTAAATGAGAGACACCAATAGCTGTACTTGCAAATAATATTCCAGGACCAGCTGTCTTTGAAAAACGAGATAATTTCTCATTCATTGTGCCCAAAAAACCTTCAAAAATCTTGCATATAACCTAAAATTCTGTGAGTGAGAATAAATTGTGTTACAACTAGATGGTATTGACATTCCAGGAATCATCAACCCAAACACCAATAACTTTTACACCTAAATTCCATGATGAGATTACTTGTATTCCTTTTTTAATAAACTCAATATGTTTTTCATTTGAAACTGGATTTGCTGCACAATCATAATGCCCAGACAAAACAACTAATTCAGATTTGTGAGCATTAATAGATATACTAACTTTAATTTTAATTGATTCAAAAACAGAATTTTCTGTAATTGTTTTATCAATACCAGGTTCTGTAATTGTATCTACATAGTCAACTGAATAATTTTCTTTAATCCATTTTGCTAATGAAGTTTGTATTCTTCCATCTATACATGAAACTGAAGTTGCAAATTTTCCTTCAACCATTAATAATCAAACCTCAAACTTTGTGACATAAAAATAGATAAATGTTCTAGTTTAAAAATTATTTTTGATATAAAAAGCATTTTGAAGTATGATCATTCACCATACCTATTGCCTGCATTAATGCATAACAAATTGTAGGTCCAACAAAAGTGAATCCACGTTTTTTCAGATCTTGACTGAGTTTCTCTGAAATTTCTGTAGATATCGGCAAATCAGACAGTTTTTTAAATTTATTTTTAATTTGCTTGTAATTTACAAATCCCCAAATATAGTAATCAAATGAACCAAATTCTTTTTGGATTTTCAGAAATTGTTGTGCATTGTTAATAGCTGAATTGATTTTTAGTTTGTTTCTAATGATAGATTTGTCTTTAAGCAACTGTCCTACACGTTTTTGAGTGTATTTTGAGACTGCCAAGACATCAAAATCGGAAAATCCCTTCCTATAACCATCCCTATGTTTGAGAATAATACTCCAAGACAATCCTGCTTGAGCTCCTTCTAGTATTAGAAATTCAAACAATTTTTGATCATTGTGTTGTGACCTACCCCATTCTTTATCATGATATGTTATGTTTGGTTCATCTTTTGCCCACTCACATCTATTTTTCATAATTTGTCTATTAGTTAATACAAAATATTAGTTGTCAAATATTAGTGAAATTATGAAATTAAATCAGCAATTATTGCAAATTAATAGAAATGTTTTGATCTGCTTTATTATTTCTGCATCACTATCAGCAGTTACTGCTCAGATACTATCAGATTATGAAAATTATCTAAACACAACTTTTACTATAATTTTTGGGTACATTGTATACTTTAGTATTTTTTCATGTTTGTTTTACTGGGACAACAAGAAACGCTACAAAACTATGAAATCAAGTTTGATCAAAAGAGAGTTGTTATCTTTAGTTACGTCGTTTGGTGTAGGAGAGATAATATATCTTGGAGTAAGATGGCCAACGCTGTATTATTTTCTTGAGATTGGAATAGAACCATTTTTAGCATCATTAATTTCAGAAATTATTTCAACTGCATTATATATGCTAACAATTACAATATTTCTTAGGAAGACAAAAACGTTCTAATTATTTTGCAAGTTGGTTAACTAAGTCAGTAGATGTAATTAGTCCAACGATGATTTCATTTTCAGAAACTGCAAGTTTCCTGATTTTTTTGTCAGTCATCATTTTTGCTGCAGTAGAAATAGATTCATTCTGATTGATTGTAATTAATGGAGAAGACATTATTTTTTCAACTGGAGTTTCAAATGGAAGATTGTTTGCAGCAATTTTTGTTGCAAAATCTCTATCTGTAACGATACCAACATTAATCTCATTATCTCTTACAAGAACTGCACCTATTCCGGCTTGTTCCATCATTTTTGCTACTTGCAAAGATGTAGTTGCTGGATTTACAGAGATTAAAGATTTAGACATAATATCTTTGATTAGAATAGAAGAAGAGTTAAAATCGTCAGTACTCATTATTGTTATTAATTATCATAATATTTAAGAAATTCATAAATAAATCAAGTATCAGTAAAATAAGCTATACAGCAAATTCTAAAAATACTGTGATTGTTTTCTCATATTAATTCAATTTTACAAATCTTTGAAAAAATCTTTTACTGATGCTGCATCAAGATTGATATGAACTTTGGTGAGAGATTTCTTTTTAATTTTACCAACAAATGTTAAATCGCGTTTGAAAAATAAATCTGCAATCCAACTTGTTGCAACTTGAAATCTTTTTGCAAGCATTGGTAATCTGTACAGATAATAAGTTCTCCAAATCAACCATGCTAAAGATCCCCTAAAATGAATACCATACACTATTGCAATTGCTACTCTTCGACCGAGGGTAGTCATTGTTCCTTTACTCTCAAATGAAAATTCTTTGAGTTTAGTTTTACCAGTAATCATAAAATAAAGATTGTTTGCAACAGTTGTACTTTGATGAATTGAGTTTTGGGCAGTTGGTGGATATACTTCGCCTGTTAAAGGATTTGTAATTAAAGCACAATCACCTAATGCAAAAACATTTTCATATTCTACTAACTGTAAATACTTACCAACTTTGATTTTTCCAGACTTGTGATGCTCGCATTTTAATGAGGATATAACAGGATCAATGGTTATTCCTGCAGCCCAAATTAGTGTCATACAAAAAATTTTTTCGCCATTATCTAATTGGACAAAATCTTCGCCAGCATCAATTGCCTTTGTATTTGTAATTACATTTACACCAGTTTTTTTGAGATATTCACCAGCATCTTTTCCAATTTTTGAGCCAAGTTCTGGTAGAATGAATTCTTCTGAAGCAACTAAATTCATACTGATATTTTCTTTTCCAATACTAGGATAGAAATTTTTAACTGATTCCCTAACTAGATAATTAATCTCACCCATTGTTTCAACACCTGCAAAACCAGCACCGACTACAGTAAATGTCATAAGCTTCTTTTTGAAATTCACATCTGAGGTTTGAGCTGCATTTTCAAACATGTTAATTATTTGATCATGAATAGAAATTGCATCCTCAACAGTATTAATTACAAATGCATGTTTCTTGATATTTTTATAATCAAAAAAGTTAGTGCTACTTCCGAGTGATATTATAAGATAATCATAATCAAGTGTGTGTACTTTGCCATCAAACGTTCTAGTAATTGTAACTAGTTTTTGCTCTAAATCAATTGATGATATTGTTGCTTGCTAGAATTCTGCTTGTTTGCATAGTTTCCGGATAGGTATTGTTATATCACTTGGATGAATTAACCCAGAAGAAACTTG
>JADFLN010000052.1 GCA_022564385.1 Nitrososphaerota archaeon
TGCTCTTTTGAGAGATGCTGCAGTTTCTTCTTGAGATAGATAATTTGTAACCCCAGAACGATGTTCTGTGGCAAGTATGTTTCCTTCATTATCAGTAATTATACTGTGTCTGATGTTAGGATCTGAGTCCATTATTCTCTTTAAGAGATTCATAAAATCCATTAAATTTTCTATGATCAGATATTACTTAAGGGATCCTCAATTTACGATCTGTGAGAATTTTCAGAATTATTTACTAACAAGTCAGTGGTTAATGCTTCAAACTTGAATATTTTTTTTCAATTTACAAATTTTAACTGCTTTGTGAATTTGCATTTTTTTCATAAAAAAATTCTTGTTTTTTTAAATCTTTTTCAGAAATAATTCTGCATTTTCTCAAAGGAACCAGTCTAGAGATTTCCTCATATGTTCTCATGTCTATGATGTCTGTCGCATATGCAATTTGTAACAGGGGTGACCTTTCTTCAATCATTGGTTTTACTTGCTCATATCCGCTACTTTGCCTCATACCTGTTTTGAATAACCCAATTTGCTTGTCACTCTTTGATATTTGGGGATCTTGGTAGCAACAAATTGCATACTCGTCATCCTTTTTTTCAATAATTGTTAATCTAGTGAATTTTTCACTCCAACTCTCAATCTCCTTAGCAATAGAAATGGCCTCTTCTTTATCTTCAAATACTGTTGAAACTACAAATCTATCTTTTTCATATGCCCACAAAATTCCAAAGTCTCCGTGCCAATTAATTTCAAAGGACATGCATATTATCAAGAAATTATCAAATTAATGTTTTTGAATTTTGAGATTCTATTATTTAAGATGTTAAATCTATTCCTAAAGAAAAAAAATAGAGACTATCAGTATGGTTGTGGGTTAATCTTTGACACTTTTTTTGTGCTTTGACATCATATTCCTGTATTGCTGACTCGCATGATTTTCAGTTAATTGGTATGTCTTACATGACAAAATATGGCGAACAAAATTGCTGTGACCTGATAAAAATTCTAAAAATTAGTTTCATTTTTTCATCTCAATTAAACAAATGTTAAAAGAATAATGACAATTTCTTTTATATCTTGAGCCTAACATAATCTTGACGGATTCGTTTAGTGGTTTAGGCATGCTATAAACGACCACTACTCCAAGACGTCATTTAACCTATTTTTTTAGCAATGCTTCTTCGGGTGTTTTTTCTTTGTTTGATTCCCAATGCCAACTATGATGCTTCTTCCAATGTTTATCTAATTCATTGGTAGTTGGTTCATTTCCAAGTGGAGTTCCACATAATTTACATTGTTTCATTTTTTGCCTCCGTTGATTTTTTCTTTTTTGGATTAATTATTGGGTGACATTGTACAGGAAAATTTTCATCATCATGCATTAATTTGAGTTATAAATTATGCAAAATTAAAAGTTTGTATTTTTGTAGAAATCAAGATTTTTCCAACAATGACATTGTAACTAATCTATATTTATTTTCAATATTTTTATTTTCTTTTTTTTGTAAATGAACTATATTTTTCTCTTTTCCTTTTTCTCTCTAAATCCATAATAGAGTATATTTTACCAGTTTCACAAAGTTTCATTTGCCCTGTAATTTCATCATGGATAGAATCAAGTGTTCCATTAGATAATAATTCTCCAACAATATCCCATGCACTACTTTCTGAAATTTCAAATTTGTATGGAATTGTTGAAACTTTGGTAAAAAAACCATTTTGTGAATTTCTCAAAATAAATTGTTCAATTTTTTGCTCCCTCGTCAAAGAAGGCTCCCTCCTTTTGAATTTTTTAAATGATTTTTTATATGACAATATTTTTTTTAATATTTTCTAGTATTTTATCTCAATCATTTAGAATGTATTGTATCAGGATCCGCATTTCCAGGCAAATACTTGTCCCCAAGTTTAAATTTCATTTTTTCATCAAATTCTTCTTGTAGTCTTGTAAGATATATTTCGGCCTCGGTCTCATCATTTGGAATACCAGTGTCTATATCATAATTGAAACCCGTAGCTAAATGATAAAACTCCTCAAAGAATTCTTTGCAATCAATTACGTCTGTTTTAGTGTCTAATGAAACTATTAGAAAATTGTTGTCTATTCTAAAGTTGAGACAAATTTCCTCTTCTAGCATGATATCTACAATTACTGCCATGAGATATGCCACATATTGTGCTTCCAATTCACTTTGCCCCTTATTCGCAATCCACAATTCATCCCCATCTGAAAAATTATCAAATGTTTTGATCACCATATCTCTAATATCTGAATCAGGATAGGCCATTTTTGAATTCCACAATTTTGTTTCATAATTTCCTGGTTCAACAAATACTGCATCAAATCTCAAATTTTCATTCAGTTGCTCAAATTCCCATATCTGTTTGTTGGTCCACATAGGTGAAAAATCTGCAATTAATTTTTTTGATGTTTGATTCAATGTTTATTTTTTATTTCTCTATTGTTTAATCCTATCTTCAACTAACTGTTTATTCCTGATTTGAGAAAATCCAATGTACATTCAGTGAGTTCTTTACTAGAATGTTTTTTGATTTTATGTTTACAATTAGGACAAACGCCTGGTTGCTCATCGAGAAATTCTTCACTAACTTGTTTCATACAACATTCCATTAATTCTGTTGTTGAATGTGATTCCATTGCAAGTTTACACGTAGGGCATTCTGTCATTTCTAAATCAGTATTATGTAATTTAATTACTTATAATATGTATTTAATTTTTTAAAAATTAAAGAATTAATATTAGTGAAAATTCATAATTAAACTATAAAATATTTGTAATAACGATATACTTTTTGAAATCATTGATAAAATAGAATACAACTTGGGTTTTCAACATATAATTCAGTGCTTTAACTACTAAAAACTACTTTTAATTGATGAAAAGTACATTGTGTTTTAAGATATTTTTGAGTTATTAAAAAATAATGCTCAGTTATTTTTTAAACAAGAAAAATCTAATTATTTTTTTTAAATTTTTGTGCATGTTAAAATTTTTGCCACAGATGAATTGGTAATCAATGCCGATAGTGTAAACTGATCACCAAATCCCTTCAATCTATGGCAATATTTTTTCTTTAAATTAATTCATAAAATTAAATGTGTATGAAAAATTAATTCCAGGAATCAAAAAATTTAACCTAAATTTAAAATTAAATCCAGGTCATCCAAATAATAGGCTAAACCCTACAGCCAAAGCTATAATTGAAAACCCCATTGTTACATAAAATTTTCTATTCATCAAAATTTCTAAATTAATCTAAAATTAATAGTTTGAAATTTGGAAGCAAGCAAGTAAGATATCTCTTTAGTATCTACTCTTTGGGAGTCACGTTCAGATATCTAACCAGCAAACAATCTTGCTCCAATTTTTGTGATAATTTACATCCACATTTTTTTTTAAAATAAAACATGTCTTGATCTTTAATCAAAATGGGTTGAAAAAATTGATCCTAGTTTAATTTTCAGGCTAACCGAGTCTACATATTATTGAAATATCTTTTAGGCGTAGATTCTAGTTTTTAAAATAAACACACAGTTCCTTTTAATCTAATTTGTATAATCTATTTTGAATCATGAGTTTGGCTGCATCACTAGATTTGCTTAACCTACCATTGTCCTCTAGAATTCATTTACAGCCAAATACCAATGATTCTACTAAAAATTTTTCAATTCCTAATACTATTAGAAATACTATGATTATGATCTGTAAAGGTATACAAAAAGACCATAGATTTGAAAAATGTACATTTCTTTATGTTGGTAATTGGGGAGATGCGGAATTAGTTGAACATCAAAAATATCATAAATCTCTGAAAGATCAAAATTATTTTTGGTTAGGTTTTGATATATCACAATCCTTGGGAAGTTTTAGTGGCCGTGATGGAAAAAGAACCTAACTGTGATCATTTAAAATTGAATTTTTTCATTATTTAGATTTGATTAATAAGTTAAAATCTCAATAATTTTATTCTCAAGATATTATGGATGAATATGGGTGAGATTAATGTTCTAGTTTGGTCAAAAGACATTTTTCTTAGATGGTCTGATTTTGATGCCGAATCTAATACCGCAGCTTTTGAAGACTCACACAGTGTTGTTAAATTTAGACATACTTGGACTGTGAACTCTGATGAAATTGAAAGTCAAATTATATTTTTTATAGAAAATATTCAACTTTCTGTTGAGTTTTATCCTGAATTATCATGGGTTAGAACTTTACAAATGACTGATGATTTATTAAAACATGAACAAGGGTATTTTGATCTAGCTGAATTAGTAAAACGCGAAAATCTTGAAAAATTGCAAAATAAATTTTATAAAAAAGAATTTCCTACAAGAGGAAAAAATGAAGACCAAAGGAAACAAAATGCAAAAGAAGACTCTAACCAAATGATTTCTATTGAGGTTGAAAAACTCGAAGAAATTTTATCTCAAAGGTGCCAAGAATATAATGAACAAACAAATTTTGGTCAAAATTTAGAAAAACAATCAGAGTATAACTCCATATTTGATAAATTGAGATAATAATTTATTATACACTAAAAATTATTGTTGATGATTTTATTTTCAGGAATTGAATTAATGTAATTTACTAGACTTCTATAATATTTTAAATGAAAGTCTAAATCTCTAATTTCTGTCTGTTTCAGTTCTTCAAGTTCTGGACCAAAATCTCTGTTGTCTGTTTGAATATGATTTAATGTATTTTCATTTATTTCAATCATGTGAAAAAGACTATGAAGCACTTCACCTTTTGTGAGTGTTTTGTCGCATGATTTTTTCAATAATGTTTCAACCCAGTCCATATTAATTGAGACTAAAATTATTATATCCACTTCTGAATTTGATAAATTCTAACCTTTACTCTATTTTTTTTAGTTTAGGCTTGATGATTGCATTTTCTTCTTTGAACTTTTTTTCTGCTTAAAATTTCCTTGTTTCTTTCAATATCTGAATGAACCTCGACATGCTGGAATAACTCCTCTTTTGACTCAAATAATTGCTCACAATAATAGCATTGATGCATTGAATAATTATGCCCATATTAGATTAATTACTTTTCTCTATTTCATGAATAAAATGTCCAATCATATTAAAAATTTATGAATTCAAAAAAGTATTTTGATAAAATAATCTATGATTACTGCATCCCTAATTATTTTGCTATAATTTTTAAAAGATATAATTTTTTAAAAAAACTTTGCTTTGAATTTTTTATATGATGAAATTTGTGTACTCTACATGAATTAATCTAGTGAGTTTCTAATTCAATTTCAGAATTACATCCAGGTAATTTACCAGATTCATTTTTGAATTGTTCAATTAATCGTAGTTGGTACTCTTTTGGATTATCTGTAAATTCTCTTTGGTATGATGAAGTTTTTTGTTTACACTCATTTCCTTCAAAATCAGTATCTACATACTTTGTAAATGTCTCTTCAAGATTATTTGTCTCTCCGATGAATATTGGCTCTTTGTTTCTATTGTATAGTACATAAACTCCTGGAACACGCTTTACAAATTTAGCACTCTCTAGCCAAACTCTCATCTTATCATCAAGTAATTCCATGATCTAGCATAATTTCACTCCATATTAAACTAGATTGAAATCATTTAGATATTACAAGAACCTTTATGCTTTTAATATTAAGAACAATGAAGAATTATCTTGTCACTTTTAGAAAAATTTCCTGAACAATTTAAACCTCGAGAGATTCAAAAAGAGATCCTCTTTGAAATTGAAGAGAAATTAAAATCTGGGTATAAAAAAATCATTTTATGTGCTCCAACTGGAGTTGGAAAATCATTAGTTGGTGCTACTGTTTCTAGTTATTTTGATAGTTCCTTTACAGTAACTGCATCAAAACATCTTCAAGATCAATATATCAAAGATATCCCCTTTCTAAAACCTGTAAAAGGAAAACAAAACTTTCCGTGTCTCAAATTGATGTCATTTGAGAAGGTTGAGAATACAAGAAAAGCAATGAGATGGGGGCTAACATGTGATAAAGGTGAATGTAAAGAACGAGTAATTAAAAATGGTAAAGAAATCATAGAGGTTTGTAAATTCAAGCCTACAATTAAACAAGTTGAAGAAAATACTCAGGATTCACAGTCTTGTCATTATTATTTACAAAAATATGAAGCTCTTGTATCGAAACACTCCTTATGGAATTACTATGCATTTTTTACAATTATGAAATTTAATAAAAAACTCTTCAAAGATTATCTAGATAGAAAAGTAACCATTTTTGATGAAGCACATAAAATCGAAGACCAAATAATTCAATTTGTTGGTTTTGATATTTTTAGTGGGCAAGTAGATGAATGTAAACTTGATCCTAATCGATATAATTTCAATGATTTAGATTCTATGATTCAACTAACTGATGATATTGCTTATTCATATGCAAAGAAAATTAAGGATATTAAAGAAACTCCTGCATTTCAAAACAATCCTGATTATGAATTGATCACATTATTGGAAAGACGTTATGATAAAGCTGCTCAAGCAAAAATTGACATTATGACTGACAAAGATAATTTTGTGGTAAATGATCCTGTAATGGATTTCAATGGAAATTTTAAAACTATTTCTATAAAACCTATAGATGTTTCAAAATTTGCAAAAATGTTCTTTGAAACTGATTACCAAATTTTTATGTCTGCCACAATCGACAAACTAAGTTTCTGTGAAAATATGGGATTAGAAAAAGATGATGTTGCATTTGTGGATAGTCAAAAATCACCTTTTCCAATTGAACACAGAAGGATTGAACTTCTAAATATCCGACGACTTAGTTATGGCTCTACTGAAGAAGATGAGCTTGAAGTAATCAAAACAATTGACAGAATTTTAGACGAGCATTCAAATGAAAGGGGATTGATATTAACATCTTCTATTCCTAGATGTCAGAAAATTCTTCGATATCTTTCCTACAATAATGCCAGAAGAATAAGAATTTGTCATAGTAAAAACAAGAATGGAAAAACACAGGATGAAGTTATTTCAGAACACGCTAAAGATCCAACTGGAGTCTTACTGTCTTCTTCACTTTGGGAGGGTGTTGACCTAAAAGATGATTTATCTAGATTCCAAATTATTGCAAAGGTTCCTTATCCTAATTATAAAGAAAAAAGAACCAAGGCAAAGATGGACAAATTTCCTATGTGGTATACATCCAGAACTTTAACTAAATTATTACAGGGATTTGGTCGCTCAATTAGAAGTGAAGATGACTGGGCAAAGACTTACGTTCTTGATGCTGCAGTAAAACATGTATTTTTCAAGGCTCAACAAATGATCCCAAAGGCATACTATGATGTTTTAGGAATAGAAAACCCGTAGTAGATCTTAGATTCTCAAAAAGTAATCATTCTAAATTGTTGAAGTGAATCTAAAATTATCCCCAAGAAAGGTTCAAGTCTCTTAAGATTCAACAAGAATTATTTCCTAGTAAAAAAATAATAATCCAACCATCATTAAAACCAATCCAATTATTCCTAACCCCTTAATTATTACAGATTTCAATTCATCACCCCATAATCATTAATATTTTCTAAGATTGGTAGAGAAATGTCTTTACACCGTCATTAGATATAACACCAGATTTCTCAAGAAGTCCTTTCTGTTCTAGTTTTTTTAATCTACGATATACACAATTAATGGGAATGTTATTTTCTTGACAAATCTGTTTTACAGACTTGGGTGTTTTCATTAATGACACGAAAATTTGCACTAACCATCTATCTTCAAAAAATTTAATTTGCCATAGTTTCTCTTCAACGTCATTTTCTATTATCTCTATGTGTCTTTCTTCTTAAATTCTTTCATTTTTTCTGAATGACCATTTTAATTCATTGTTATTTTTTGTAAATTCTTTGGGAGAAATTTTGTTGTGATTACTTTTGATATGTGACATGTAGGTTAAAAGTGAAAAAAAGTTTTGCATGCATATTGGACAAGTCTTACTAAATCCCATAAGTATTATTCAGAAAGATTCTTTTTAGATATTCCTTAACAATGTTAACTAGTATTTTAAATTGTGATAGAATGTATACTGCAGAAGCAAAAGTTGGGAAAGATTATGGAGTGTCTAATGGTGAAAACGAACTCTAGGACGTTGAATCATGTTTAAAGTCCGCCATCTTTCCACTTTAGATGAAAAATGCTTCTGCATTAATTATTGTACTTGTTTTTAATATTTAGACTATGCTTAACAATGTTAAGGAAAAATTCTAGGGCATTAACTATTTTTATTTTTTCTTGATCTTGTTCTAAGAAGAGCATTACAACAGGGGCATCGAGAATTTATCGTTTCAATAAAAACTGCACAAAATGTACATCTTTTTTGCCCTTTTTCATATTTCTGTGATGTTTGTATTTTTGTAGTTTTATAGAATCCACATACTCCCTTACAACTAAATGCCATATCTAAGAAAACTTCCTTCTACCTATCTGAGATTTTTCTAATCGCCACCAATCATCATTTTTTTTATCTGCAAGATTTTCATCTTCTATTTCATCTTCCTGTTTGTCCATGAGATTAAATGCATCTAATTTTTAATAAAACTGAATTAACATTGTTAAGTATTGACTAAATACTACAAAGAGAAGAGGATTTAAGAATGAAACCCCTGAGAAATTTTAATATTTCTTTAATCTTAATGAATCCTGTACAGATGAAAAGAGATTATTTGAATATGCAGGAGATTGAAGAATTTGGCATACAATAGAAACGATATTCTAAGTTCTATGGATAGTTTCATTGAAAAAATTCAACGCATGAAAGGATTGATGCTTGGTGTTTCTATATCAGCTCTTATTTTGGCTCCATTTGCAATAGGAATTTCAGTATATCTACTCACACATCCAAAATTTCTTCATCTTGTGGAAAATGAGACTGAATTTGCTCTCATGTTGATTCTTTTCTTAACAATAGTTTTAGTCACTTCTGGAATTTGGTTGGTTGCTGGTATACAACAATTTAGATCATTAAGTTCATGGAACAAAAGATATTGTGATTATTTGAAGAAGCGAGAAGACTTGGATGAATCAATATCCTCAGAATATAATCTAGATGAATAGTAAGTATTAAAGATTTTATAAATTAGAAAAGATGCCGCTTCTTGGAAATAATTTTTCATATGGTTCTAGCATTTCATGACAAAAATTCATCCCTTTGTTTGTAACCTTAAAAATTGTGATTGTTCTTTTTCCTTCTGTAATTATTTCTCTTTGTATCATTTCGTTGTGTTCTAGATTATCTAAAATTTGCCTGTGTTTTGAAATATTTAACCCACAAAAACTAAACAATGCAGTTTGGTTAAGCTGGCCATATTCCGCAAGAGTAAGAATAATGTCTTTTACAATATAGATTCTATCACGATATTTTCTTGGATTGACCAATATCAATATTGGAAATAATGCTACTTTAACTATTTTGG
>JADFLN010000053.1 GCA_022564385.1 Nitrososphaerota archaeon
TTTCTTCTCAATTTCTGCTTTAGATATCCTATTTTCTAATTCACTTGTTCTTTGTGATGTAGCTTGTCTCTCAAATTCAAATGTTGCTTCTTTTCTCTCAAGTTCAGCAGCAATTCTCTTCTTTTCTAATTCAATATCCCCAATACTTTTTTCTAGTATCTCTTTTTCCTCTGAAATATTTTTCTTCTGTAGTTCTACTTTGAACAAGCTCTTTTCCAATTGCTCTGTTTTATTGGCTAGTGATTTTTTCCCAAGTTCTACTTCTGCTAGATTATTTTCAAGTTCAATACTTGTTTTCTTTGTTTCAAGTTTCATTTCTGCCAATCTTTTTTCTAGGTTAATTATGATCTCCCTTTTCTCAAATTCTACTTCACCAATACTTTTTTCTAGTATCTCTTTTTCCTGCAACCCTTCTTTATTTTGTGGTTTTACATCATCAGAAATTTTTTTCATAGTGTAATTTTGAATTAAATCTTGATTATTGTCAAACTTCATTTTTGAGTTTATTTTTGTAGCTAGTTCTTTGGTTATTCCTGATAGTCCTTGTTTTTTTGTCTTTATCAGTGTAGATTCATTTGTATCTTTTTGTGATAGTTTTTCTTGTTTTTTACCTTTTTTCATTTTTTTGTATATGAAAAGACCACCAATTGCTGTGCTAGAGATTATTCCAATATTCATAAATGCTATAAAATAGTCTATTCCCCATTTTGCAGTAATTATTTTTGGACCATTCATTAGAATAACTCCAGTATTGGATTCAATTTCAGCATCTCCACTCCAACCCTGAAATGTATTTTGTTGCCAAAATCCTATCGGCTCTCGTGGAATATTTGTACCAAAAGTTGCAATCTCTCCTTCATCATACCACCCTGCCCCGTTAGGATTTCCATATTTTGAATTTACAACAAGTTCAAATTGTTTTTTCCATTTTCCTTCTATTGATTTTGGTTCATTCATCATTATCTGAACATTAGTACCGTCTGAACTTGCATCACCACTCCAACCATCAAAAATTAATCTGGTTCCAGAAATTCCTGTTTTTTGTATTTCCGAATCTATTGTTGCAACTATCATGTCGCCTTCATCATAGAATCCACTTCCCTCGACTTTACCATATTTACTATTAATATTGAGATAAAATTGATTTTTCCAATCAACTGAAATTGAATATGGATTATCCATTACCACACTTGTAATGGAATTTTTAGGATCTTTGATTACAGCATGATTAGAACCAACACTAATCCATTCATTTATTTTATGTTTCACTTGTCCATCAAACTCTGTTTCAAAACTGCTCATTACCAGAGGTGCAGTAGAATTAGCACTATGCCAGCTAGTACTAACTACTTTCATGTTTTGGTTAGAATCTAATATTTCCAATCTGTATTGTTTTGACCAATCTGTTGTGATTATTTTAGAACCGTTCATTTTAATGAAATTAGACATCAAGTTGGGATTGTATCCATCACTCCATTTTGAGAATGCATATCTTACTCCTTCATAAATTTCATCAGAAACGTATTGATCTAATACTCTGAAATATACAATCTCTCCATTATAGTAACTACCACTTCCAAGCGTCTTCCCATATGCTGAAATAATTGTCAAATCATATGCATTTTTGTCTTGTGTAAAACTGACACTGTCTTGATTTTTGGCAGGATGAATAGCATAAATCGCAGTGGCAGTATGGTCTTTGTCCATTAAAACGGTAATGGGATTCCCATCAACCCTATTTTTATCAATAGACCATCCAACAAAATTGTATGCACCCCATTTTTTTTGGGCAACATCAATCTCAACCCATACACCATCTTCATACATTGCTGAATTGTTAAATTGTAAACCAGGCGGAGATGATTTTATTTTTAATTCATAGATATTTGTATGAATTATATCATCACCCGTTTTATGAACTCCTGAAACTTCATCAAATGATGAAAAGTATAATAAAATACTAATTAACGTGAAAAAATAGATTATTTTTAAATTCGATTTCATTTACTTCACAATAAATTTTGATCAAAGTGAGTAATGCATAATGGTATGTTCAATATGATCAAACGAAATTTTTGGTAGCTCATTCTAAACAAATTCTAAAATGTTTATTCTAAACAACTATGAAATACGATGGAAAAATTGAATTCTGAACTTTTTTTGTGTCTATTTTTTTCTGACAGACGTTGACTTGTATATTATGCATAAAAAACATGAATAACTCTATACCTTGCCTTGTGCCTAATTCAACGGATAGTAGTCTGACGGCATCCCAGTGTATGCTGCAAAATTAAATAAGGATAAAAATAATCTTTAGATCCAAATCTCTTTTTGGGTTCTTAATATTACTCTCTTCTAGTATTTTCCAATCCATATTTTTAATGTTAGATGTAATGTTAGAGTATTTTAAACCAAACGACAGAAATTTTTGAACAGATTGACATTTTTGTATTTAATAATAATGATGGAGTCTTATTGTATGTTCTAAGCTTACAACCAAATATTATGCTGTTTACCGAAAAGATTTTGAATACAATTGAACCCAATACGTTTTAGCAAGATCCTCATAGTAGATGATTCCCCATTGTTTAGATCATCAATTAAAAAAATGCTTAGTGATGCTAAGGTTGGAACTGTATATTACGAAGCAAAGGACGGAAAAGAGGCAATTTCTCAGTATATCGCTTATCGACCGAATATAGTGATAATGGATATGATGATGCCTAACGTTGATGGAGTACAAGCAACTCAAGCAATCATCAAATATGATCCTCATGCAAAAATTATAGTCATTTCAGCAAAAGAGAACAAAGATACAATTAATGATGCAATCAAATGTGGAGCGAAGGATTATGTCTTCAAACCATTTGATTCAGGTAAGGTAGTAATGACAGTTTCAAAACAATTACTAGCAAAGAGATTGTAGAAAAGAAAATAGAATTCAAATGTTTGAAAAATAAAAAATTTTAAATTTAAACCTATTTTCTGGAATAAGTATAAAATTTGTCATAAATATTAGCAAAAGTCAATGTCCTCGAGATATATTGTTAGAAATCACTTTAGAGCAAAAACTAACCATTGTGAACTTTTTGTGGAAAACTAATTTACGCCTAAATCTTTGGGCACAACGTGTCCGTTTGGTGTCCTATGCGTCCACACTATTTTTTTGAATCGTGACTAAAAATCAGTATCCTTCCGGCGCGGACAGCATCACACTATATGTGTCCCCGCTATGTCAATTTGTCCTTTCGAAACAATAATTTTTTCAAAAGTTTATTTTCATCTATAAAATGAACCAGTCTAAACCGAACATGCATGCTATGTATATGGTGTTTAACATATTCTGTGATTAGTTCTATCCTTCGTTCCGAATATTCTTGTTCATCCATAATAAATCAATAACATTTCTACTTGTTTTCTTGTCTGGCAATCCATGCCATGATCTTTTCATTATCTTCTTTTAGTTTTGCATTGTCTTCCTTGATTTTTTGCAGTTCTGACTTTTCAGTCTCTAATTTCTGAATTTTTATCTTGTTCCTAAAATCTTCGTTAATCGTTAACTTTGGCTCTAGCTCTATGTATTTCTCTAATCTCTCTTCCTCATCTAGTCTGTAATATTGTTCAAGATAACCACTATGACCAATTAATGCATGTGCATATTCCAATCCATGAGTGTTCGATGCTTGTGTTTCAAAGAATGATCTAAATGAATGCAGAGATATCTTGTGATATCTACAATCATCATACTTTTCATCAAGTTCTGCTTTTCTTCTTAAATTCCTAAAATTCAAGACCTCATTATCTACTGCTTTTCTATTATCTGTGTTTGAACTAAAGACTAGATCATCTTGATTCATTTTTTTGATAATTGGCATAAGGTAGTGTTCTGCCTCTTTTGAAATGTATGTCTGACGTTGTGTCTTTACCTTTGTTAGTCTTGCAGGGATTGTAATGCAAATTCTGTCTTGTGAAAAATCAAAATCATGTTTCCTCAAGCCTAGTGTTTCTCCTATTCTCATTCCTGAACTGACCAGTAAAGTATAGAGTGCTTTTCTTGGTGGCCTACTATAGTCTATTATTTTTTTATCTCTGAAATTGTTATAGCATGTTTCATATTTTTTGGATCTTTTGGCAGTGAAATATCTCGTCTTTAGTTGTACTGGTTTATTTTTAATTGATGATATGAAAAATATTCTACTATAGTTTGATAGTATGCAATTGCAGTACTTGCTTTAGAGTCCTCATGTTTCCAGTGCAGATATTTCTGAAACATGTCTATCATTATTGATTCGTGTCTTTGCTCTGGCAGTTTCTTTATCTCATTAATTACTTGCTCTGTAGAGTCCTTACCAAATTTTGAAAATACAATCTGTCAAAACTACGGAATGCATTGTTGCAAAAATCAACAGTACTGTTTGATTTTGATTTGTTGAACTTGTTTTCTAGGAATCCTTTTCTATTCCTTTGAACATTTAGGTATCCTAGATCACCGATCTTCTCTCTTTCAATCATTTTATGATTAATAGGGACGATTTTAGTATTAAAGAAAACCTAACTCGTTAGAAAACTACTTGTTTATCTTTCTAACTCTTTAATTTTTTCTGCTGTAATATCTGCTGCTTTTTTTCCTGAGAATAACATTGAACCAAATGTTGGGCCCATTCTTGCTAATCCATGAGTTTCAGTGACTGACATACCTGCTGCAATGAGTCCTGGAAATACTTCACCTGTTTTGTGAACAACATATTCTTCACCTTCATTAACATTCATTGGATTCATTCCCTTCCATTTTACTAGTCCTCTGTCCATAAGTCTTTTTACTGCTACTGAATCATGACCTGATGCATCAATGACTATTTTTGCTTCTAAAGCAATTGGATCAACACATGTAATGTTTCGTGGTAACGCTGAAACTGGCATCCAATTGACAACAACTCCTATTACTCTACCATTTTTCATAATTAAATCATCAAACTTTGTAAGATTAAGGAATTTCACTCCTGCATCACATGTAGCTGCAATTAATTTTGATACTGCATGTGGTCCTGGTGTTATATACAATCCTTCTGAAACTTTTTTGTATGGAATTCCCAATTCATCCCAAAATTTTTGTGCAGGTTCTCTAACGGTGACAGGATTCATCATATATCCTCCTAACCAATAACCTCCTCCAAGGTAGTTGTTCTGTTCAATGACAAGAACTTTGAAACCTCTGTTTGAAAGCTCTCTACTTGCTGTTAATCCTGCTGGTCCTGCACCAATAACAATTACATCTGAATCTGCTCTATCGATTAAAACTTCATGAAATTCATTTGCAATTGCTCGTGTAATTTCAACTTCACGTACATCTGTAAATATTTTAGTTGATTTTTCTGCAACAGTTGCTTCCTGCATAAGAGTATTCATTTAATGAACCATTAATACGTTCTCACAATTTTTTTAAAATATTAGGTGCTACTAATGGTTTCAAACTACTTGAGAACAATGAAGAAGTATAAAACAGGAAAATTATGTACTTTGCTGAAAATTTTTCTCCTAAAACTTCCATATATAATAAATTTATAACCAAATTCAAAGGAATTTCTTTGTATTGACCACATCTAATCTAAAACAATCTAGGCTTGACTTGGTAAACTCTAAAATTAATTGGTCAAGAGTAGAGGAAGCAGATAATTTTGCAAAGAAGGTAAAACTATTCCGTCAAGGAAAATATGATGCTGATAGTTTTAGACGATTTAGACTTCAACATGGTGCATATGGTACACGGATGACTGGGGACTATGCCATGGTTAGAATTAAAATTCCTGCAGGTGAAATTTATCCATATCAACTTGAAAAAATATCTCAACTGAGCGAACAATTTTCAATAGGTAGTGCACACTTTTCAACAAGAGAAAACATTCAACTACACTGGGTAGTACTTGAAGATGTTTCAGAAATATTTAGAGGACTCACTGAAGTTGGTCTAACATCAAGAGAAGCATGTGGAAATACAATAAGAAATGTAATGTGTAGTCCTTTGTCAGGTGTCTGTCCTGATGAAAAATTTGATTCAACTCCATATGCACTTGCAACAGCAAGATTCTTTTTGAGAAATCCTATGGTTCAAAATCTTCCACGTAAATTCAAATTCAATTTTACTTGTTGTGAGAAACACGGAATGGTAAGACTGGTTGATGTTGGATTAGTTCCTCATACTAGAGAAGTTGATGGAACTAATCATTTGTTGGATATCAATTAGAATAGTTTACTCCCGAAGAAGATCTGATTTATACTTCTATGGCAGTATTGAGAATATTTGATAGACTAGGTGATAGAAAAAACATGGCAAGAAATAGAATGCGCTATCTTGTAAATGATATGGGGTGGGAAAAATTCCAAAATCTAGTTCTAAAAGAAAGAGCAATTGTAAGATCTACTCAATCAGTAATTACTCTACTGGAAGTTGATCATACTCCAAATGAAATCAAACGACCAATTAGAATTAGTGATGAAAGTGGTGTACCTACATCTGATGGTTATGCTAGATGGCTTAAAACAAATACTGTTAAACAAAAACAATCTGGCTATCGTTCTATCTTCATCACTCTTGAAGCAGGTGATATTACTGCAAATCAACTTAATGCCTTGGCAGATCTCATTCGTGATTACTCCTCTGAGGGTAAAGCAAGATTTGGGTTTGTGCAAAATGTGGCATTACGTTATGTCTATGAAGATGATTTACCACATTTGTATTCCAAACTTCTAGAATCTGGGCTGGCAAAATCAGGGGCATTAACAATGACTGCCCCAATTGGTTGTTCGGGAACAACTTCTTGTAATCTGGCATTAACAAACTCGCATAGACTAGCAAAAGAAATTCAACGAAAATTACTTGAATTAAAATTTGATGAAGATGATGATCTGAGAGATTCTTCTATTAAGATAAGTGGTTGTCCAAATTCTTGTGCACAGCATGGAATTGCAACTATTGGGTTCTTTGGTGGTGGAGGACGTGTTGGAAAAGATATGTATGCAAATTATCAAATGTCTCTAGGTGGACGCTCTGATGGTGATACAATGTTGGGCCAAACATGTCTTAGAGTTCCTGCAAAAAGGGTAATTCCTGTAATTCTGAAAATTATTGAATTATTCAAACAAAATAAAAAATCTGATGACACTCTTCAATCTTGGATTCATAGAGTTGTAAACAACAATGAAGATTCTGAGATAAAATCAATTAATGACATCAAAAAAGTTTTAGAACCACTAGTAATTCCTCCAACCAAAGAAGAAGATCCTGATTTTTACCTTGATTATGGTAATGATACTAGTTATCACACAAAAACTGGCAAGGGTGAATGCGCTGCTTGACAGGATCTGCTAAAATAACAACTGATATTGATTCTTTACGTTCAGAAATTAAAGACAAAAGTATTCGAGTAATTGATGTCAGAAGAGAAGATGATTACAAACAAGATCATATTCCAACTGCTGTAAATTTACCTTTGGCAAATCTTTTGTCTGATGATTCACCAGAACGTGTTTTGAAACTTGTAAGTGCTATGGGGATTGGTGACGAAACACCGGTTGTTGTTTATGATGATACTTTTGGGGCTCTTGCATCAAGAGTTGCTTGGACATTTGAATATCTTGGGCATTCAGATGTCACTTTACTTGAAACTACTTACAGTAATTGGAAATCTCTTGGATTGGAAAGTGATTCTAATATTCCTGAAATACAACGTACAGAACATTCTCTGAATTTACAGCCAAATATTTTGGCAACCTCTGATTATTTAGAAAGTGTAAGACAACGAGATGATGTAATCTTGATTGATAATCGGGAACGCTTGAATTATCTTGAACAACACATTCCTGGAGCAATTAGCCTACCTTATCGAACACTTGCTACTAAAGATAAAATTCTACGTCCAAAAAATGACATGAAACGATTACTTGAAAATCGTGGTATTACTGAAAATTCAGAAATAATTACCTATTGTGGTAGTGTGGGTACTCTTTCTGGATTGGCATATTATGCATTAAAATCTGTAGGTTTATCTAACACAAAATTATATGTTCGCTCTTTTAAGGAATGGAAAAATCTTCAAAAGCCTACAGAAAAACAAGAAGATGCTACCTATTGGGATTTATCTGCAGAATAATTAAGCAATTTCACTTCTGAGTTTTATTGTAATTGCCACTCCTATATTATCAAACAATACTAACATCTTTTCTTTGTTTTTCTCTAGGTAATCTTCTCCTCTATCTTTTAATCTAATCTTCCACAATCTTATTTCTCTGTGTTCTTCTAAGAAGTTTTCAATCATATACTCACTTGATTTTGCGTTATCTATGAATTCCTCAAAAGCATTCATTGTTTTCTCCACATCTTTTTCTTCAATTGCTTCTTTTGCAGATTGAATAGCAATACTTAGGTCTTTCAAATTTTTAACTGGTTGTGGTAATGCCTTTGCTGTGACTCCTAACCAACCTCTCTTTACTCTACCCAATTTTTCTGCAACATTGGGCGCAAGATCCCAAATTGGAATTTTACTTAGACCATCACGTTTTTCATTTTTTACTAAAAGTCCTTTTTCCATTAATTTCATTAATCCTTCTTCAGCATCAACTCTATCGAGATATGTTGTCCAGACAATTGCACCAATTGTGTGATAACCTTGTCTAACTGACTCTAAAACTACCACTTCTTGAATTCTTCTGAATCCATCTTCAATTCTAACATTTTTAAAATCATAGTCTCGAATTGATCTTCTGGCATTTTTAACATCAATTTCAATAGAACGTTTCAATGTTTCTAATGATTCTGGTACTTGATTTAGTAATGATAAGAAACAAGCTTTGTTGTACCACGCCATTCCATATGTGGGGTCAGACTCGGTTGCTTTCTCAACTGCAGCTAGGGCTTGAGCATATTTTTTTTGTTCATAATGTACTAATCCTTTAAGATTCCAAGCTTCCGGATTTGTAATGTCGATATCAAAAATTTTGTCATATACTTTTAACGCTCCATTGTAATCTTGTAAATGAAATTTTGCATAACCTAATTTCATCAAAGTATCTACACTGCCAGGATCAATTCTTAATGCCTGCTGAAACAACTCAATAGCATCTTCAAGTTTTGCATCTGCCATCTTGTTGATTCCTTTTTTGTATAGTTTCATACGATTATAATCTGGATTTACTAGGCTAGTCTCTCTTACCTCCTTTTTTTCTAATTTTGATTCATCCACTTCCTTTGATTTTTTTCCGAAAAGCCTTTTCACAGCTCAAATTGCTTTTTTATCTAGATAAATACTATCCTTAATGAGCCTGATCTTATTCATATTTCATTTGAAAAAAGATCATGCGATCTAAATACAGAAATACTTGGA
>JADFLN010000054.1:0-4919 GCA_022564385.1 Nitrososphaerota archaeon
TTTTCTTACTGTGAATAGTTTTTGAATTTGAGAATGGAAGTGATGTTGATAACAATTCAAGTTTGATACCATCAGGCCTAATTACTGTCATTTTCAGTAGAGGTGATCCAGAATATTCTGATGAAAACACGTACATGAAATCGCTTGGAAAGTCATCATAATCAAAATTTAATCCAAACTGATGTGATGTAAGTGTAATTTTTCCCTGTGACTTTGTTTGAATGTTTGGAGTTTCTAAAATTTTATGCTCTGGAATCTTTTCTATCATAAAGAAATTTACCCAAATTGGAACTGCAACCCTTGGATATGAAATCCAACTACCTGGATTATTCCATTCTTGAAAAGTCTCTACTGGAATCACAATTATGGTAATTATTGATGTTCCAACAAGTATTGCAAGTATGGTGATGCCTGCAATACCCATCTTGCTTTTAAGAAATTCTTGTTTTATTTCTTGAGGTGATATACTACTCATTTATCCAGTCCTCACCCTTGGATCAAAATAACCATAAAGCAAGTCTGCAATGAATATGCTAACAAGAAAGAACACTGTTAGAATGTATGTGGAACCGATGATTACTGGCAGATCCATTACAGTAATTGCTTCAAAATATAGTCTTCCCATTCCTGGCCAATCAAATACTGCTTCTGTTATTATTGCACCGCCAAGAGATCCTGATAAACTAAGTGCCAAAATTGTTATAATTGGTGGGGCGGCATTTTTTAAAGCATGAGAATAGATAATCTTGTTTTGCTTAATCCCAATTGTCTTTTTTGCCATGATGAAATCTTCTTGCATAATTCCAACCATGAAATTTCTGACCAAGTAGGCCCATGAACCAAAACCAATCATTACAATTGTAATTAACGGCAATGCCATATGATACAACAATGCACCGATGTATCCTGGGTCTGATGGGGGAATATCTGGAGTTGCCCTTGCAGGAAATATCTGCCAAGTAAACGCAAACAAGAATATCATTAACATTCCTATCCACCATACAGGAAAACTAGAACTAATTATTGCAAAACTTGATGTTACTCTATCCGTAAGTGAGCCTATCCTACTACTAGACAATGCCCCAAGAAAAATTCCTATAATTGAAATGATTATTGTGGCTGTTGTAAAAAGCAAAATTGTTCTTGGAAGTTTCTCAAGGATGATGTCCCTTACATCTGAAGAACCAGCATCACTCATTAGAAATGTCGCATTTCCAAAATCAAGTAGTAGTATCTTATACATTGTAAAACCTATCCTTTGAGGAGAATACCATGGTTCATCTAGCCCTAAAAGTTTGATTCTTTGGTCTATCTGATTCTGAATAAAAACTTCAAACTCTTTAACTGACGAAAAGCTTTCAGCTATTGCAGGTGTCTCAATGATCTCTGCTCTTACCTGAAAAACAATTCCTTGTTTTAGTATTATATCCATGTTAGAGCCAACAAGGGCAATTGTAATCAATATTGTAATCATCAAAACACCAAACATTGTTACCATCCTTGTGGCAGCGTATCTCTTCAGACTCAATAATCTAAAGTAATAAAATTAGTTTATAATAATTTCAACATTTCTTTATTTTAGACTCTTTACATCAATCTTTCCAACAAATGCCTTATTTTTTGTGATCACTATCGGGCGCAAGATTAATCCTGGATACTTTATCATCAATTTGATTATCTGAGCATCTGTCTTTTTGTTATTTTCCAAGTCTAGTTCTTTGTACATCTTGTCTCTTTTTCTGAGCAGTCTCGAAGGGCTCCTTCCTGTCATTTTAATGATTTTTTTTAGTTCTGTCTCTGAGAATGGGTCTTTGAAAAAGTCTCTTTTCTCAATATCTGCATTCATTCTCTCCAACTCTGTAATTGCTTTTTTGCATGTGATACATGTTGATTTGTGATATACCTTCAATTCACATTTTATGTGTAAATTGGTTTAAAAATTGTTTAGAAAAATAAAAATGCTGTCATACACAGTAGATGGATTTTTTGAAATCTTCAGAATCTCTTTCAAATTTACATTCTTTGCATACTTACCATCTTTTTTTTAGGATTGAAAATGCTGACTTGTAACTTATAGAATATATTTTTCCACCACAGGATGATGGAATATCTATTTTCATGAAATTATATTATGTGATTTTGGATATAATGTGCACGTAGAATTTATCAACTGTTCATTGATTTTCTGAATTTTTTTCACTAGTTTGATCATCATTGGAATCTCCCTCAAATTGTTTATCTATGTATTCTTGATTAAACTGTTCTAGAACTTCTTTTGGAAATGAAAGTGTGTCTAGATATACTTGTCTTGCTTCTTCGTATGTTCCACCATTATCAAGAATCTCATCTCTGAGTTTTTGTGCTTCCTCAAATGTGTTCTTTGTGAAATTAAGTTGGCTTGCAACTATGTCTCTAATCTCTGGGTTGAGGCTGTTGATATAATCATCATATTGATATCCACCATAAGTTCCAGCACTTGGATCATATTCTTCAATGGCTTGATTTCTTAGATTTTTGGCAATTATTCTTTGTTGTTCTAGATACATTTGTTCTTCTGTGGGGTGGCTAGCTTTTTTCTGTTCTAAGATTAATTCTTCTAATAATCCATGATAGTATTTGAATAAAATTTGTCCGATTGGATCTTTTTCAAGATCACTTTTATTTGTACTTAGATATTTTCTTGCTTCATCTGTAGATAGTTTTTCTTGTAATGCTGAAACTGGGGATGTATCTCCCTTTACCTGAAATTGAGTACTTGATAATCCCATATTTCCATTCCATGATGCAATTACATTAATTGCATATGTTCCTGGAATTCGTTGAAAGTTTTCAAACTCTCCTCTAAAGATCCCGTTAGGATCAGTAAATACCACTATTGTATCTGAGCCTGTTCTAATGAGAATTTCTGCCCCTGTAATTGGTTTGTATGCGTGGTCCACTACCTTGCCTGTGACTACTACTGTTTCTGCTGAGTAGATTACTCCTTGCACATTCAAATCTATAACCAAGTCCCATAGTTTAGCCTCTGATGTTGGTAAAAATGAAAATATCATCAAAAATGAAAATAAACCAATCATTATAGCCTTATTTTTGAACACATGATTTGTTCTGATTTTTATTGTTAAGATAAAGTATGAATAAAAATTTGCTATTTTTCAATTTAATTTGAGTAATTTTACTCATTTTGGGACTTGAAACTTTGTCATATCTTAAACCCCTAAATTTATCTAGTATTGAATGATGGATTAGAAAAATTTTGTTATAGTGTGTAATTTCTGAGTTGCCAAACAATCTAAGTGATGTGTCAAAATTCTCTATTTTGGAATCAACAATATATTGTAGTCCTCCTTTTAAATGAGAAAAAATTCAAATTCATCTATTATTAATAAATAGTGAGATGATTTGCGCTGCATGTGAGACCCGAAAGCACTTTGAGTGTATTGATTGTATGAATAACCACAAGTCACATTTGTGTTCCTGTGATTGTCATGATGAAAACACTGAACCTCATCAAACTGGAAAATCCCACTGATCTTAATTCTTGAATTTTCTTTCAATCTCTTGAGCCATAAATTCTAACTGACTTGTGTCCCCCAACTTTCTGTATGTTAATTTTTCAAGAGTTTTGATAATACTAATTGCTGCTCTGTACTGTGGAATTTCTGGTTCATTTAGTTCTCCATACATACCAATTGCATGAATTCCATTTTTCTTTGCAAATCCTAGAATCAATCCATTGAATCCTGTAATAATTGATTTTTGAGGAGTTGTATCAATATTGAGCCCCTCCATCTGTTTTGTCAACTCAATGGATGTTGTAGTGATGTATGTCTTGGGATTACTACCTAAAATTCTATTTGTGTGAAAACCTCCAAGTGTATAGATGAACTTTGCAGAATATTTTTTTGTAACATTAATAACATCCTGACACAAATCATTAATCTCACTATTACTTTGGGGCTGTCCTTTTCCTCCACCAAATATTATCAAGTCATCTGTATACTTGTACTCCCAACTCTCATTTGGGAGTTCAATGTATCCTCCCCTGTCAATTACAAATGTTGGATATGATGTCTTTGCAATTCTAAATGTTTTTGTTTTTAATGAATCGTTGATAAAATTTATTACAATACTTCCTACGTTTCCCATATCTTGCATTGCAGCAATCACAATTGGTTTTTCTATGCTCACTTGTTTATCTTGTATAAATTCCATAATTTTTCTGAATTGTAATGAATTTTAAACATATACTGTTATTAAAAAATCATCATAAAATTCTTTTATCTATAGTATCTTTTGAAGCCTTCCTCAGTTGAATAAAGCTCTATTTTAATTCCAGTAATTCCATTTTTCTTTACTACTTTCATTAATCCCTGATCCTCTAGATCTTTCAAAATCTTTTCTAATTCTTGATTATTTATGTTGAGTTTATTTTGAATTTTACTGAAATCTTTTACTCCTCTGTTTAATTCTCCTAAAACTTTCATTTCATTGTTTTCTGGTCTTTCAGGTGCTTCTTGCCTTTCAAATGATTCTTGCATTTGTGGCCTTTCAAATGACTCTTGCCTTTCAAATGATTTTTCTCTTTGTTCTATTCTTGGATTATCTGGATTAAACTGGTTCTCTGTAAACGTATTGCCTCTTTTTTGCCATTTTTTTATTAGGCGAGGAACTATTCTTACTAGTGGAATCATGAAAAATATCAGGTAAATCCACATAAAACCGTCTTCAGCCATATCTAATGTTTCATGTAATGATTCAATATTTGTTATTTTGTATTCTGAACTGACATTATGTTGAGCCTAGTGATCTTCTGGCAAAATTTTTCCTTATAGTGTAAAATTATATCATATTATAACTCTTGCAGAGTTTTGGTTTATTTTTCAATGAACTAAATTGACATGAAAGATTCATAAGGC
>JADFLN010000054.1:4929-9319 GCA_022564385.1 Nitrososphaerota archaeon
AGGTAAATCCACATAAAACCGTCTTCAGCCATATCTAATGTTTCATGTAATGATTCAATATTTGTTATTTTGTATTCTGAACTGACATTATGTTGTATTCTGAACTGACATTATGTTAAGCCTAGATATCTTCTGGCAAAATTTTTCCTTTAGTGTAAAATTATATCATATTTTAACTCTTGCAGAGTTTTGGTTTATTTTTCAATGAACTAAATTGACATGAAAGATTCATAAGGCAAAAAAACAATGTATCGACAATTTATGGAAACATCGCTTGAAACAATTGGTACTCTGGAATATGTTCTTGATAAATATTCTAAAATCTGGAGCTGGAAAATTTCTGGTGATCGTGCAGTAAGTATGATCTCAAGACTAGTTCCTGAATCTTGGTATGGGGAAAATGTAAATGAAGTAATCATTCCAGACAACACTGAAAACATAAAACAAATCAAACTAATAATGGATAGATATCCGCTTGAAATTTTATCAAAATATGTTTGGCAAAGAAAAATTATAAAGACTTATGCTCCAAAACCCACTTTACCTCCAATAAAACACAAGCTAAAACGTGCAAAAGCTGGTGAACAATTCCGAGGAAAACTCTTGAATTTCCAAAAAGAAGGGTTGGACTTTTTATTAAAATCTTCTGGAAATGCGTTACTAGCTGATGAGATGGGTCTTGGAAAAACTGTTGAGACATTGTCTTATATCGCTACTGAAAAGCAAACATTTCCTGTACTTGTTGTTGCACCATTAGTTACATTAACCAACTGGCAACGTGAGATTCAAAAGTTTCTAAAGAAAAAGAGTAGGAATGGAAGAATATTGGAATCTGAATCTCCAAGTGTTTTTCTTATTCGAACTGGAAAATCTAAAGAACTTCCAAAGGTCGACATTTACGTAATCAACTATGAATTACTTTTGAAGCGAAATAATGATTTGGCAAAACTTGGAATAAGGACTCTAGTTTGTGATGAGGTACAGAATCTAAGGTCAAAAACTACACAGAAATACAAGGCAATCAAAAAACTTGCAGCACTTCCTTCAGTATTGTACAGAATTGGTCTTTCTGGTACTCCAATATACAATAGAGGCTCAGAAATCTGGCCAATTATTGATATCCTAAAGCCTGGATTACTTGGCAGCTTTAAGGAATTTTGTGGGTATTTTTGCTATGTCAATGATAAGGGAAAGGCAATTGTTTTAGAAAACAAGAGAGCCTCACTTAGACATGAATTGCAAAAACATGTAATGCTAAGAAGGAAAAAATCCGATGTTCTAAAAGAACTCAAAGATAAGGTTCGTTACAAAGAAATTATTGCAGCTGATACTGATTATTATCTTGAAGAACTTAATAAAATCTGGAAGAAACTTGAAGATGAACAAAAAAATGCAGAAACAGAATTCTCAAAGTCTGCTGCATATCAACGAGCAATTCAAAGTGAGAGACAGATTGCAGGTGTTGCAAAGCTTCCGCATGTGATCAATTTTGTTAAAAATATTATGGAGATTGAAGAAAGTGTTGTAGTGTTTTGTCACCACAGATTAATTCATACACTACTTCATAAAAGTCTCCAGGAATTTTCTCCTGTTGCTATAATTGGTGGGCAAACAGATTCATTTAGACAGAGTCAGATTGATAAATTTCAAAATGGAGAATCAAAACTAATGATTGCAGGTCTTCGTGCAGGAAATGTTGGAATTAATTTGACTCGAGCAAAATATGTTATATTTGCAGAACTTGACTGGAGTCCTGCAATTCATAGACAAGCAGAAGATAGACTTCACCGAATCGGTCAGAAAAATACTGTCTTTGCATATTATTTGATTGGAAACGGAACACTGGATGATCATGTTGCCGACATTTTAGTGGATAAGAGTTTTGAGATTGATGCAATAATGGATGACACAGTTGATAACTATGAAAACAAGGACAAGGCAGAACTAATCTTAGCTCAAATTCAAGACAAGATTCGTTCAAAATAACTAGATCAGATTCATACTCTTTTTGATTTTTATAATAACCATCTCTTTTAGCCTCAATAGTTCTAAGTTAATCTCTTATGATTTGCAATATGTTAGGGTGCAATACGGAAGCATATGCCCAGGTAATGTTTTACCACTTTGCAGATGGGAGTCAAAGGCCTCATTGTAAACAAATCATGATGTTTTGTATTATTCATGCAAAGTTAATCTCACAAGATGACTCCATGATTAGAGTCCAGGTGCTTAATTGAGAAAGATAGAGATTAATATTCTAGACAAAGACTATTTAGATTTTTTATCAATTTGTATTGAAGAAGAATTAACAGTTGAGGATAAACTGAAAAATATCATTAGATACCACTTGATTACATATAGAAATAGAAAAAAAATGAGAAATACTAAACTATTTTCTTAAACAATAGCCTTAAGTTCAAAATTATTACAAGAATTTTGTGGATGTTTATTCAAAAAAACTACCAATAATTTTGATAATTATATTATTGGGAATTCTTGTTTTGCAGATTATCAATAATGACTCTGGCAGTATGCTCATAGATCCTGAAACCTGTGAATTATACATTAAAGATTCTCAACTTAACTTTAAACAATATTTGGGTGAATTTGATTCTAAATGTCTAGATTTCAAGAATCTTAACAAATAAAAAAATATTTTTTTTGTTTGATAACTAAATACTAGATTTACCTAAAGAAATATGCCGCTGGTATGGTGGTTAACTGTGAAACTAAATCTCTAGTCTATCTTTTAGTTTAGATAATTTTTCAGTAATACTGTCTTTTTCTAATTGCTCCATTTTAGAGTCTTGAATTTCCTTTTCAATCTTATCAATTAAACTTAGAATCTCTACTTCTGGTTTGGATTCCTCAAAATTGGTGTTATCAAATCCCTCAGTCTCTGTCTTATCAATTTCTTCTACTCCTTCAGGCAATATCTCGAAAATTTTGACTAGTATCCCCTCTTGTCTTTGGGGTGACCTTAAAACAAATTGACTCTTCCTTAATTTTTCTACATCATCAATTAGTTGCTCTTCTGATGTTCTAAGAATATCTGAAATCTGTTTCATACTACAAGACTTTATTTGAAGAAGGCGCAAGATTTTTGCCCATGTTGGAATATTGTTACTCCAAAGAATCACTCGAGCAAGTTCAGTCATGGAAAAAGAACCATCACTGTTCAATGATATCAGTTTTCTGTCTTTTAGCGAGGCAAGTGCATCAAGAATTCTTCCAACTCCTAACCTCTTTAACACTGAATTCTCTAGATTATTTTCATTAAACGTCCCATTCTCTTTAATTGCTAAATCTAAAATTTCTAAATCAATTGTACCTAGTTTTCTCATGTTCTACATTACTCTCCAAGATTTATCATTCTTTCCATGGTAACCAAAAATATTTTTTCAATAAACACTTGATTTGACTTTTGGTCTTGAAGAATATATGTGGATTCAAATAAATTGATTTATGGTTAGATATGAACTTCCAAAATTATCTTATGGATATGATGAACTAGAACCATTCATTGATACGGAAACAATGAAAATTCATCATCAAAAACATCATCAAGCATATGTTGACGGACTTAACAAATCACTTGAACAAGTTGGCAGTGCATCACATCCTCAGTATATTTCATCCATTTTATCTAATTTAAAATCAATTCCTGAATCTGGACGAAGTGCAATCAACTTTTTTGGTGGAGGTTTTGAGAATCATAAGCTGTTTTGGGAAACGATGATTCCAAATAATGATAGGAACCCTGAAGGAAAACTAGAAGACTCTATTGATGTTTATTTTAACAACTTTGAGAATTTTAAGAAAATTTTTTCAGAAAAAGCAATTGCAATTCAAGGAAGTGGGTGGTGTTGGTTAGTTTTTAATCAAACTTATAATAAAATTGAAATCATTACAACCCCAAATCAGGATAGTCCTTGGACCGTTCAAAAAATACCTTTGTTGGGATTGGATGTTTGGGAGCATGCATACTATCTAAAGTATCAAAACAAGAGACCTGATTATATTGAGGCATGGTGGCATGTTATCAATTGGGATTATGTAGAAAATAGATTCACAGAACTTCCTGGATAAAATACCTAATTTGGATAAATTCTTTTAAAGAAAACTAGCATTTTTCTTTTAATGAATAAAAGTCTAAGATATATTGCACTTCTTGCAATTATTCCCTTGTTTACTACAGGGCTGACAACTGATTATTTTACAGATGCTGATGCTATCAAAGGCAAAGGCGTT
Source organism: Nitrososphaerota archaeon (assembly GCA_022564385.1). Lineage (GTDB taxonomy): Archaea > Thermoproteota > Nitrososphaeria > Nitrososphaerales > Nitrosopumilaceae > Nitrosopumilus. The sequence continues at coordinate 9,181 of JADFLN010000054.1, forward strand.
GGAACCTCAAAATATGGTTCTAGTACAAATATCTGTGGATTACAGTTATGTTCTGAAATTCCAGGCGGTAAAGTCGCATGGATGGAGCAGCAAAAAATGTCAACCACTGTAGCATCAGTTACTGAAGAAAAAACCATGA
>JADFLN010000055.1:0-2539 GCA_022564385.1 Nitrososphaerota archaeon
TCTTTTTTATCTGCTCTTTTGATAAGTTTTGAAAATTCATCTATTCTTACTCCAAATTTAATATCACTATCACACTCATATTTTTCAAATGCGGAATTAGGCCATGATATATCAATAAGAGCAACATGTGATGGATCCATTCCTCTAAAAGTAATTCCTTCTGCTGTTGCAACAAAAGTAGCTTCTTCAACAAGTGTAGATATTGCAGAGATTATTGCTTTTAGATCATCTGAACCACTTGTTTTTGCTCCAAAAGTCAAATCAATTTTCTTGACTTTAAGTTCCAGTTAAATGTTATGAGTAATCACGCCAGGTGTATTTACATTTCTGACAACGATAAAATCTAGTTGAAGGTTCATCTCCACTTCTAGTTTGAAACATCCACCAAACTGCTTCATCATGTCCACATTTTGAACAATCCATTTTGATTGTTGAATATGATTCTTCTCCTTCATTTCCTTCAAATGCAAGAAGAGAAAAATCTGGTTCATTATCATCAACAATTTTTTTTGTGTTCTTTACTTCTTGTCCTTCTAAATAACCACATTTTGAACATTGAAGACCAGAAATACTCTTTTTTAGTTTAACCTCACACTTGGGGCAAAATTTCAATTTAATTTACCTTAATTTTAGAATTAAATAATTTTTTGAACTCTTCTGCGGTTTTTATTGCCGAATCTGCAGCTTTTGTCATTTCTCCTAATGGTTTTGTTTTAGAAGTGATTCTCATCCAGATTTCATTGGTAAGAGGATGCTTTATGATAACACCTGCAAAATTAACATTTGATTCCTTTAGAAGCTCATGTTGAATAATGTATAAAATTCCTATATCAGTCTCTGTGATTGAAATGCTGATTTCTTTGGGTTCTAAGCTGATCACTTGAGCGTTCATGTATTCGGAAAAAGAACTTATTGTGGATATAAATCATTGTGAGTAATCAGAATGACAGAAAGCAGGATTTCAGAGATTCAATTAGTCAAATCCAAAGATATGTACTCATCTGATGAAAATATTGAGATTAACGTCCAGTTTTTAGTTGAAGGGAACATTAGAGATGTGTTTAATGAGACAAATTGGACAAAAGCATACAACAAAAATGATGTGGGTTTCAAAATGAAATACGGTATAAAATTGACATCAGGAGGATTCAGAAAGAAGGAATTAGGCAGAACCATCAACACCTACAGAAAAGCATCAATCTTTTGGACAAGAAACCCAAAATTGGTCAATCCAAATAAAGATAGAAGGATTTGGGTTCAGATAGCCAAAAACTTTGAGCCATTTGTTAGACTTTCAGAAGAGGAGGTAAGACAGGAATTATTTGACTTTAATGAAAAATTTGTATTCAAAGCATCAGACTTGGGAAAAGGCAAACATAAGATTGGGGCTGAAGCATTTGCATCATGGCAAAAACATGACTATACAGAACCAGGAAGTGTTAAAAATAATTCCAGTGAAATTGAAATCACAATCAATTAGGGATATAAGGAACTTTTTAGTTGAATTGTTATGGCAAAATACGATGGTCTGTTAGGACAACCAATACTCGAAGTAGAAGAACCTGATAAAGAAGGTGGAATTACCTTTATTATTAAGGATAACAGGTTTCTGTTCATCAAAGTAGTTGATGGAAAAATTGATACGGTATCAATTCCAGAATAGGTGAATATGAATGGGAAAATTTGATTCAATCAAAATGGTAGAACTTGTAAAAATAGAAGACCCAGATTCAGAAGGTGGATTAACTTTGATCTTTAAAGATAACAAGATTTTGAAGATTAAGGTTGTTGATGGAAAACTAGTTTCAGAATTTGTCTAACTAATTTTTAACATGTTTTTCGTAAAAACCGATAGCCAATTTTTGTATTTCAGATTGAATAGAACCAGGTCTTTCATCTCTAATTTTTTTAATTGCTTTATCTGTTGAAAATTTTTTGTATTTTATAAAGTAGCATGCAAGAATTGTTCCTGCTCTTCCCATTCCAGCAGCACAATGAACCATTACCGCTTGATCATTCTTGATTTGTTTATGGATGAAATCTACTGCTGAATCTATTTTATCCATATCAGGTGCACTAAGATCAGGAGTTGGTACATGCAGATAATTAATATTTTTTACCCAGTTATCTGGTAAAGCGTTCTCAGTCATAGTTACAATTGATTTTACTCCTTGATTTAGAACCCAATTAAATTCATCAAAACTTGTTGGCATTCCAGAACCAGCTAATTTTTCTTCAATTAACCATGAGAAGTTAGTTGGTTTTTTTGTTATTTTTCCATGAACCTTTCTCCAGATATTTCCAGGTTTGCTCATGTTAGATGTTGATATTTTCTATATTTTTAGCGTTACGGAATTACATGTGGGTAAATTATGATGCTACTGCTCTTACAGGTGAACCTGTAGCATCTTTAAGCTTAAGTGGAAGAATTGTAAAATTAAATTCCTTTGATAGAATTTTATTCAAGTTTACCAGATTCTCTACAATCAAAATATTATTTTTTGATAAAATATGATGAACGGTAAATGATTGATCTTTT
>JADFLN010000055.1:2639-9261 GCA_022564385.1 Nitrososphaerota archaeon
GATTGATCTTTTTTAATGCAAGGTATTTAGCTGCTGATATATCTAATCCTGGATTTTCTGTGAAATAGTTATCTTTTTTTAAATTTTTTTGCCATCCAGTAAAGAAGAAGATAGATGAATGGTTGGAAATCTTTCCATATTTTTTTTCAAATAAAGTAATGTCTAATTTGGTAATAGCTGTATTCTTGGTTTTTTTAAGTTTGATTATAGTAGCTTTTCCTATAAGTCTATCAAGTAGAATTTGGTTGATTTTAAGACCGTTTTTTACAAAATGATATGGTGCATCAAGATGTGTTCCAGTATGCGAACTTAAGAATAATAGTTCAAGATTGTATCCATCCTCTTTGAGATCAGACCAAAGAATGAATTGTGGTTTTGGAGAACCAGGAAAGCTTGGGATAGATTCTGATATTGTAAGTGTTAGATCTATTAGTTTCACATCAATAGATCTTAATTGGTAATTAATCAGTTTTTGAACTATGAAAGGTTAAATACTGATTGATGAGAAATTTTATGTGCCTACTGCATATGTTCTATTAAATTCAGATTTAGGATCAGATGAATCAATCATTAATGAAGTAAAACAGATTCTTGCTAACGAAGATGTAACATCTGAGGTTCAAGGAGTTTATGGAGTGTATGATATTGTCTTGAAGTTATCCTCTGATAATGCTGAAAAACTACGTGCAATTATTACAAACAAAATTCGAAAAATCAGCAAAGTTCAATCAACATTAACCATGATGGTAATAGAAGAACAAGATAGTCTATAGTTTTTTTATTGCAGTAATTACCTGAAGCATTTCAGATTCAGTGTTAAAAAAGTGAGGTGATGCTCGTACAATCTTTTTTTTCATAATTTCTCTTACTGCCAAAATAATATTTTGTTTTTCAAGTTTATCTACAATTTGTTGTGAATCAAGACCATCAATATTAAAAGATACAATACTGGTTCTATCATTTGGATCTTCCGGTCCATACAAAATAACATTTGGAATTTTTAATAATTCTTCTCTGAAAAGATTTGATAAGTATTGATTTTTCTCACGAATATTTTTCATGCCAAAGTTTAGTAAATATCTTATAGATGATTCCAATCCAACTATTCCAACATAATTTCTAAAACCAGTTTGAAATTTATCTGGTAGTTCTTTAAAAGCAAGATTTGTATCATCAAAAATAATTGCAGATTCACCACCAATTGTCATTGGTTCTAATAATTCACTTGATTTTCTATTACAGTAAAACAAGCCAGTACCCATTGGACCACAAAGCCATTTGGAACCATTAAATGACATGAAATTACATTTTATTTTAGATACATCAATATCATCTATACATCCTACAGTTTGTGCACTATCAATAAAGAATGGAACTCTATCTTGAAGAATACTTCCAATTTCCTCTACAGGTAATATTGAGCCAGTATTGTATAGAGCATGACTTAGTGATACTAGTTTTGAGTTAGCATCAATGAAGGATTCTAGCTCATCTAATTTAAAAAAACCGTTTTGGTCTATAGTGAGGTTTTTTATTGAGGTTTTTTCTTTTAATTTTATCCAAGGATAAAAATTTGAATGATGTTCATGTGTCATTCCACGAATTATTAAATTAGAGTTAGCATCAAAAGACATACCATTTGCCACAATATTGATTCCATCAGTTGTGCTTTGAGTAAGAATAATTTCATCAGGTTGACAAGAGATAATTTTTGCAATTATTTTTCTTACATTTTGTAGTTTTTTAGTAACAAATGGTTCTGATTCCTTAGAATCAGGGCCAATTGAATTGTATGAGACTAGAAATTCTTTCATGGCTTCAATACTTTGAGAAGGCATTAGAGAAACTGATGCACTGTTTAGATAGATTTTATCTGAATTAGGAAAATCATCTGAGATATCTTTTGATACTAAATTCATTATTATATCTGTAAAATGTTTAAGTGACGTTGGATAAAAGCCCTGAGCAGATTTTAGATAATAATTTAATACATATTCAAAATGAATTTGAAGAGAATGTGCCAAGTATAGTGTTGTGTTCAGAACCTTTCCATAAAGCAGAGTTTCTCAATAGGCTACTCAACTCTGTCAAAAGTCCAATTATTTTTGTAGATATGGATTTGCTTTACACTGGATATATTGAATCTGGAATGATTCAGAAAAAAGATAATGTGATAATTGTTCATCCTAATAAAGCAAGTTGGATAGATAAATTATCAGAAATCATAATCAAAGTATCAAAAGAGAAATTCTTAGTTGTAATTGATTCGTTTAATGGAGTCTATAGTATATTTAATGATCTTGAATCTGCTAGATTCATCAATTCATGTATTATGTTACTCTCATATGTTGGAAGGCAAACAAATTCATCTGTTGTTATAACTACAATGGCAAGAAAGAAAGAAAATAATGAGTGGGTGTTATTACCAGGAGGAAAACAGATCATAAAATCAGGAAAAATAGGGGTTTATTTTCTTAAGAAAATTGGAAACAGTTTAGTGATCAGTACTCTTAAAGATACAAATTCAAAGATTTTCAAAATCGAGCAAGAAAATGATTAATTTAGATTCTGATGCGATCAAATTTGAAACACCGTTATAACTTGATATTTTTAGGCAAGTTATATAAAGCCAAAAATCATAAAATTTTTCATAATGCCAGTAGCAATACTTCCAGACATCAGTGAACAGATGTGTATAGGTTGTGCACTATGTGTAGAAATCTGTACAACTCTTGGTCCAGATGTCCTTAGAGTAAAACCAGTTGAAGGCTGGAAGAGAGGTAAAGCATTTGTATTTTATCCAGAAAGATGCATTACTGATGGTGCATGCATAGGTGTATGCCCAACAAAAGCAATCTTTTGGATGAGACCAATGGACTTTACTGTTGGACAACCAGTTCCACTCCATAAAGATTCAGTCTTCGTAAAAGGTTGGACCGAATTAATCGATTAGATTAATCCAATCATTTTTTAATTTCTTTTTCAGATTTTTACAGCACTAAGATTGATCAATTTTTAGAAAATCTAAATATTGAAGCCCAGCCACTTTTTTGTTTTTTATTTTTTTTCTTTAAAAGACTATCTAACATATCATATGTAATTGTAAATCCATACCCAACTAAAGTAGCATTTTTTTTATAGTTCTCCTTGTTAGGTACAAATTCATCAGCTAAATCTTTGATTTTTTTAGTTTTTAGATTAAACAATCTAGTTTCTTTGCCATTTTCAAGTTTGATTATTGCATCACCACTTAACCCTTGAATTGAAAAGTTTTCAAAAAATCGTATTGACCCTCCTTGTTTTAATTCAATTACAGAATCATGCGTGAACTTTCCTCCATAAAATAAAATTTCACGTGCAGACAATATTACATTATCTTCTATATTGAGGACAACAATTGTATCGGCATCAAGTGAAACAGTATTTACAACATTTTCAGCAATAATTTTTCCGTTGGGAGCTGAAATATGTGTTCTGTGTTCTTGAATCTGAAAGACCCCAACTCTTCCTTCTGGATCTTCAACTCTATATTTTCTACCAAAAATATTTCCTACTATCACATCTCCATTATCAACAATAATTGTGGCACCATTCTCAATTTTATATTTAGTTTCTAAAGGATTGATAAATTTGAAATCTCCTTTAGTTAGATGGATGCTTGTTTTATATTCTTGTGTCCATGATGGACTAGTTATATTTCCCTGCATAACTATAGAACCATAATAAGTTAGACTTCCTGCCATAAAGTTTCCTTTAATTGATAAAGCACCATTTGCTTTCCTTTCTAGTTCAAGTTGACCAAGAGTTTTTGATCCAAATAATCTTATTCCAGTCAAGTTTGATCTGTTCAAGGCTGCTGCCCATTTTTCAGCAGCTTTCATTTCTTTGTATAATTGTTGACCTAGAATCTGATTCTTTCTTCTAACATTTTCTTCGGTATCACCAGAAAATACTCTCGAGTTTCTTATTTTTTCAATGTCTGTATCTGGATATTTTTTACCAATTTTAAGATCCTCATATGCTTGTTTAACTTTGATAAATTGCTCATTTTCTCCACCACGATCTGAGTGAAATTGTAAAGCCAATCGTCTAAATGCGTCTCTAATTTCTTTCTTAGTTGAATCTTCCACTATTCTTAGAATATCATAATTATTTTCCACTATACTTAACACCAACTAGATTAATTTTTCATAATTCCTATACTTGTAGATTATTACACCATGATAAATTCTAAGATTCTGGATAATCTTCAAAGGGATTAGATATTTTGTAATTCTTCATTTCTTCATCAAAGAAGAATTTTTCAGTAAGTGCAGGTTTTAGATCGTCTAACCAAATTGCATTTTCATCATATTTTGCAAAGAATGGAATTTGTACCCAGTCAGGATTTCTTCCCTGCAAAAATCTCAAAACAATTACCTTCTGATCATTTAGATTTGCAGTTCCAATAATGTGTACTTTTCCTGGAGTTGCAGACATACTAGGACCACGAACAGTTCTTGCTAACCCACTTACTGAAGAATAGGCTTTTCTAAAAATTTCATATGCCTTTACAAGTGGAATCCCAAAGTAGTGTTGAGCACCAGTATCTCTAACGACAAACATGTAATATGGAATACATCCCAACTGAACCTGCTTACTCCACATTTTTGCCCACATTTCTGAATCATCGTTGATGTGTGCTAAAAGAGGAGATTGAGTTCTAATTTGTGCACCTGTTCCTATCACTTGTTTAATTGCATTTTTTACAGAATCTGTTGATAATTCATTCAAATGATTAAAGTGAGCCATAAATGCAAGATGTAATCCGTTATCAGTAACCTTTCTAAAAATATCTAACATTTCTTGGGAATCAGAATCTGTTAAAAATTTGTAAGGCCAGTAAGCCAAAGCTTTTGTTCCAATTCTAATTGTTTTAAGATTTTCAAGTTTGGCATCAATTAAAGTATCAATATATTTTGAAAATACTTTTGCTTTCATAATCATTGGATCACCACCTGTAAAAAGTACATCACTAATCTCTGGATGTTCTATAAGATATTGAACTAGTTGTTCACCTTCCCGCATTGCAAATTTCATTTCATCCATTCCTACAAATTGTGGCCATCTAAAACAAAAACTGCAATATGCATGACAAGTTTGACTTTGACTTGGAAAGAAGAGACAAGTTTCCCTGTATTTGTGTTGCATACCATACAACTTTGTTCCATCCTTTAGTGTTGGAACATTGAGTTCCATTTGCCCTGCAGGATGTGGATTTAGTTGTAAACGAATTTCATTTGCAACAGATGTTATTTCTTTTTTATCTGAATTATTTTTCAAAACAGTTTCCATTTTTTTGTAATGTTCTGGTTTTAACATTCCTTTTTGTGGAAAAGTCAAAATAAATATTGGATCGTTAGGTACATTGTTCCAATCAATTAATTGTTCAACAACATAGTTGTTAGCTTTAAAGGGTAAAACATTTCCTACAACTTCCATCTCAAATTGAGTTTCCTCAGAAAAATTTTGAATTTGTGGTAGATCACGAAAATTTGATAATGTATATGATTTTAGTAATGGTGAATCATCCCAAATTGTTTCTTGATAGGTCATTTAGTTAATAGTACGTTAACCCTTGATAAAAGTTACAGCTTTTTTACGCATGAAAATTTTTGAATTTAACAAAAATGTGATAAAAATTTTAATTAATAATGATAATAGAAGTTAACTTTGTATTCTATATTAAACGTGATTTAATTGAGTAGATATGGCTGAGGAAGAAGTTACAGAGATTTCTGTAGGAGAGTTTGAAACAATTCCACAGCTTTTGGCTTCTTCAGAGTCTCTTCAGGTAGCCTTTGTTCTTTTAATTATTGGTTTAGTAGTTATTGGAATAGTTTATCGTAAATTTTCTCATTGGGTTTTTTCTCAAAAATTTAACTATACACGACCAGATTTTTCTCGGTTTGTTCGCAAGGCAATACTTCCATTCTTTGCAATAATTTTAGTATCATCTATTAATGTATACATACAGACTACTGAACTGTTTGACGCAGAGATTGAAGATGGATCAGATGTTGCTGAAAAATTCGCAAAAATTCTTAATTCTATTAACATACTAGTAATTGGTTGGACAATATCACATCTAATTCCAATTGCTTTAGCAAAACGTGACAAATCTTTTCTGGAAAGAGAAGATTTTGAACAGTGGTATAACAAGCGAGGATTTACAGACGATGATGGATTATTCTATAAATGCTTCAAGTGGAGCCCACCTCAGACAACTCCTAACGACATGAAAGATGATGAATTTCAAAACTATATTCAAACAGAGGATGGTCTTAAATTTCTTGAAAAATATCGTAGTTCCACGGGTTTATCTGTAGGTACTTATAATAAATTAGTAGATAAACCATTTGTAGAATGGAAAAAATCAGAGAGAGTAAAATATAAAAAATATTATGAAAATTGTATAACTGGAAAAAACCAGACAGGGCAAAAACTAAGACCAGGACGTGTGCCAGAAGAAATTTATCCTATAGATATATGGCGAGAACAGAAGAGACAAAATAACTATGAGCCGCTAATTCCAAGTTCGAGACCACCAGGATATTCAAGAAAGCAAAAAGAAGGAGTTCCA
>JADFLN010000148.1 GCA_022564385.1 Nitrososphaerota archaeon
AAAATGACGAGGGAATCTCAGAAATTGCGTTAATCTCTTTGAGATATTCTGGAGTAACCCCATCTGATTCATACAAAGTGATTAGTTCATCAACTGTTGGTGCACGCTCTCTCTGACTCATCTTATCAGCAATTTTCTTCATATGGACTTTGGATTCAACATATCTCTGTGATTCTATATTGAGAATAGTCTTGATGTCTTGTCTTTTCTCATCTAGTTCCGGATAGGTATTTTTCAAATAATCAATATGCATATCAACTAATTCATCAATGTCTAGCTTGAGATTCATTCTATCTATTGTACCACTAATTCTTCTAATCATCATTCGAAGATTATATCCACCACCAACATTGCTTGGTAGTGCCCCATCAGCTATTGCAAATATCAAAGTACGAAGATGATCAGCAATAAGATACATTCCTTCAAGTGGAGTGATTATTTTATTCACTTGATCATCAGTTAGACCTGTATTTTTTACGGCATGTTTTCTTACATCAATTAAATCATCATAAATCTCTAAATTCTTTGAAATTGCTGTGAAATATTTTCTCAACATTTCAGAATCTGATTCAATTCCTATTTTCTGCATTAAATGATTAGTAATTGGACCAAAACAGCAGTCATATGCAGTAGGAGTACCCATTGTAATCCACGCAAATCGCTCAAGGCCTGCACCCATGTCTATAATTTTCTGATCAAGAATGGTATGCTTGCCTAGCTCACCTTGAAATTCAGTGAATACTGCATTTCCAAGCTCTAGTCCTTTGACAAAATATTCTAGTGATGATCCAAATGAACCACCACCTTCCCATACGTCTTCAACAAAAACAACTTCTTCTTTTTTAATTCCAAATTGTTCAGTTAGTAATCTATAGTCCAAATCAATACATTCGTCTTTCCAATAACCATTCTCATCTGGAATGCTGTGCTGTCCAATCATGCAAAAGCTAGAAAAGTGTCTGCCAGTTACTCCAACATTCTCCAAGTCTTTGAATCTCAAACAAGTTTGTGGAACAATTAATGGATTTGCAGGAAACTCAAAGACTACTTTAGAGCCCATCACTCTTTGAAAATCAACTATTGATGCTATGGTAAAGTATAGATCATCACGCCATCTACAAACAACTGGATACCTGCTAACTGAAGTGTGACCATTTTTTACAAAAAATTCTTCAACTTGTTTCCATGCTTCTGTATAATCAAATCGCTTTGCAGTTGGAGGATCTCCAATGAATGAATATGTGTCATCTGCGTCTTCTGGACACATATCTCGTCCAGAATCCAGTGTCCAAAAGAATCTACCACATTTCAAGCAAGACTTTCGAACAAAGCCTTGCTCATCAAATAACTTGACCTTGTAGTATCTATCAGGATCTGTTGAAAATTCCTTTAGAATCTCTTTTTTATCCAACGTTGAGCATGCTCCAATACAATATTAAGAATTGTTGTTTAACAATATTCCTTTTTGATTAAGATATGAAAATGCATTGATAAATTCCTCATCTGAAATCAATCCATCCAAAAGCCATTTTGAGATATTTTTTATCCATTGAGGACTATTACTAGTGTCATAAAGTGAGGTAACTCGAAGAATTCTATCATCATTAGGTAATGGATTACCACGTCCGTCTTGGTTACTAGTTAAAATGTACAGACCATCAGGTCCTTGCACCACATCTCTGAGTCTTCCAAATTCTCCCCAGAACAACTTTTCATGAGAAATTACATTATAGTCTGAATCAAAGTCAATTACGAGTAAGTGCTGTCCTCTAAGTGAGGCTACAAAATATTTTCCATTCCATTGCGGGATCTCCTCACCATAATAAAATGAAGCACCTGATGGGGCCCAAGTATCATCACCAGAATGCAATATTGGATTAGTCAAACCATCTTTTGTTTCATCACCAATTACATCAGGCCAACCATAATTTGTCCCTGGAGTAATTAGATTAATCTCGTCATGTGCAACTCCTCTCTCTCCTGAAGGTCCATGTTCTGTTGCAACCAGATTTCCTGATTCATCCCAGTCAATTCCTTGAGGATTACGGTGTCCAAATGAATACACAGCTGAATCTGAAAATGGATTGTCATCAGGTATTGTTCCATCAGAATTTATTCTAAGAATTTTACCTGCAACAGAATCCAATCTTTGTGAAAGATTAGGATCTCCTGAATCGCCAGTTGTAACATACAACTTTCCATCTGGCCCAAACTTTATTCTACCTCCATCATGGTATGATGCCCCTGGAATATTCTCAAGCAGAATTTTATCTTCAGTTAGAACATTGTTTGATTCTACAAATCGCACGAGTTTATTCTTAGTTGATAGAAATTCATTGTAAGTATAGTAGATGTAGATGTAGTGATTTGATTCAAAGTCAGGATCCAGTGCTATTCCAAGCATTCCTCCTTCTCCACCTCCTACATTTAA
>JADFLN010000056.1 GCA_022564385.1 Nitrososphaerota archaeon
AACTACCAATGGTAATCGTCCATCCCATTGTTGTGTTTTAAGCCACTCTAGATATTGTGGATTGTTTGCTAGTGCTTGATTGATAATTGAAATTGCTTCTGCCTCACCATTTGCTTCTGCAACGTTTGCATTAGCAATACCTACTGCCTCTGCTTCTTGTTGTAATGCTTCTACCTCAATTCTTTTAAGGTCATTCTCTGCTTTGAATGCTTTTTGTTCTGCCTCTACTTTAGACTCTATTGCGCGTGCAAATAGTTCTGAGAACTGAAAGTCTGTAATTGATACTATTTCTGTAACAATGTTAAATGTTGATAGACGTGTGTTGATCTCTAATTCAATGTCAGCCTTTACCTGTGGTCTTTTTGTGATTAATTCTTCCGCATTATAGTTTGCCGTAACTTGTTTTACAACTTCTTCTACGATTGGTGTGATAATTCTGTTCTCATAAGTAAGACCTACTTCTTTATACAATATGTGAATTGCATTTGGATCTGGATGATAGTTTACTGTAATTTCAGTAGAGACTGTCTGAAGGTCTTTTGATGCTGAAGATGTTGATTTTACAAATTTCAATGTTCGTACTTCCATTTGAACTACAGAGTCTGCAAATGGGGTCACAAAGTGCAGTCCTTCATCTAATGGTGGTATAGTTAAATCAACTGCGTTAAAGTGGAGTAAAATACCTCTATGTCCTGCATCTACAATTTGTACAGACGCACTAGCTATTATTCCAATAATTACTAGTACAACAACGCCAATCAAAATTCCTTTGGCAGCACCCCCCATGTTCACATTAATTTTTGGGTTTTCATAACGAGACATTTTCTAATCGATGTGAGATAACAGCTATAATTATACCATTGGATGTGTTCTTGGAGAAAATTTTGTATGAATATAATCAATAACTTTGGTTCCTGAAAAAAAAAGTCAGTCTCCCTTACTTTGGAGACTCTGAAATGCATTAACTAGTTTATGTGAGCATTGGGCTCGTCCAGCTAACACCGTGAGATATTCCTGACTCAATAAATCAACTAGAATGGTGTTAAAGTTAAAAAATTAGAATAAAAAATAATTACTTTTAGGTTAATTTTTTGTCGTTTTTTAGCAATTATGATATTTGTAGATCATATCTGAAGATATACCGATCCACACAAACACATCATGATTCATGCCTAGAACACCCACATTTTACATAAACTAGTTTGAATTCTCCATCTGTTTTGATATTGTGCGACATGGGTCTACGACAGTGTTGGCATTCTACAAATCCATGATATTCATCAACGTGAATCATCTTATACTGCCATGATTTTTTTTCTTCATCCCAGTATACTGAGTTAATTTCAGTTGGATCTGCCATCTTTCAATAATATGGCTAATTTCATTAATTAATTTTTAGATATCAAATAAGGAGAGAAGATTGGGTTTATTTGTCTCCTGTAATTCAAACTCTATCAATGTACGTAAAAATTATCGTAATTACATTGTTTGTAATAATGTTAGGTACACTAGTCAACACTACTTTTGCACAGCAGTTTCAAGAGCCAGATTACACCATACGTGGTGCAGAAGTTTCAGGTTTTGAGATAGACCAAGAAAATGCATCCCTAATAATTTCAATAGATCCCAGAGCAAGAGGAGAAATCACCATAACATTGCTAAGAAATTTGATTGATGCAAAAAGTGGTTTTGAGGATATTGATTTTCATGTCTGGATTGGTACTAATCACGCAGATGACTTTACTGAAACTAGAACAGCATTTGATAGAACTTTAAACATTCCAATTAAAAGAAGTACAACTGAATTAACTATAACTGGAACACATATTTTTTCCCAGATGAGCACTGCACAAGCACAAGCACAAGCACAAGCACAAGCACAAGCACAAGCACAAGCACAAGCACAAACACAAACTACAGAACCACAAACTATAGAAAGAAAAATAGCCAGTGAATTAAAAAAAGAGATACCTGATGGTCAAGCAAAACTATTGATATATTCTGACACAAATTGGTCAGGAGCATATCAATCCACAAATATTGATTATACAGAAATAGAAAGCCAGCGGGATAAAAGTTTCATTTTTGATTGTGAATCATCTTTCGGTCGTCAAGGTGTTTTTGGTGCAAAAATTGAAAAATTAACGCAACATGGTTACTTGACAATTGTTGCAATTCAGAATCAAAAAATTATATCTCAAGCTTCAACAAATGAGCAATTTATTGAACTACTAATCAATGGCGACTGTATTTCTAGTGCAAGTGGTGGTCCTGGAGGAGGATGCCTTATTGCTACTGCAACATATGGTTCAGAACTAGCTCCACAAGTTCAACAGTTACGAGAACTACGTGATGGAAAACTATTACAGACAAATTCAGGGTTAGCATTTATGGAATTATTCAATCAATTCTATTACTCGTTTAGCCCAGTAATTGCCGATTTAGAACGTGAAAGTCCAGTATTCAAAGAAATGGTAAAACTATCCATCACACCACTACTAACATCATTGTCTCTGCTAAACTATGTTGATATGGATTCAGAGGAATCTGTATTAGGATATGGTATTAGTTTGATTCTACTCAATGTTGCAATGTATGTTGGAATTCCTGCTGTTGTAATTATTGGAATAAAAAAGAAAAATTAAGATTGATTCCAAGAAGCAAAACCACCATCCAAAGTTACTGCATCAAATCCTTCTTTAGTTAATTCGTCTGCTGCAATATTTCCTCGATAACCAGTTCCACAATAAGTGCAAATTTTCTTTTCCCTCATGTCTTCTATCTGCTTTTTCTTTGCGTTTCTAATTGTCAAACCAAGTGGCATGTTAGTAGAGCCATCAATCTTTCCACTTTCTATCTCATCTGCTTCTCGAACATCAATTATTACAAATTCGTCTCGTCTAGCCTTGAGATCTTGTGCTGAAATTTTATCTGCCATGAATATTATTACTAATTTGCTAATTTAATCTAAATGGATTTATTGTATTTTTTTGAGCTTATTTTTCTTCAGGTTCATCTGCCTTGTCTCTAACCTTTTTGAGAATACAAAATTTACTTAGATTTTTTAGAAATCCCATAAACATTCTTACTTGTTCCATTATTTTAGGTGTTGCCAAGTTATAGTGATTGACATAACATAACCACGCACAAAATTGTTGACTTTGAATTTTTTTATTTTAAGGACTTTAGAAGATCTTTGTCTCCTGGCAGATGTTTTTCAATAATGGTTTTTAGATATAGTTTATCTGGACCAAAAGGATTTTTATCGTTCTTGAGATCATTCAAAATTCGCATTAAAATCTCGGCATCCCCAACATCATTCTGTAATAGTACTATGATAGATTTCATCAGATCTTCACTCATAAAATTATAAACGATATAGCAATCAAAATATCTTTCTTAAAAATAAAATTTCTCAAAAAGACTATTCTTTATTTTGTTTTACTAAAAAATCCATAAAAAACTCCCCTTCATACTCTACATATTCATCTATAACATCAGTCTTCAAATTAGTGAGAAAATAATTGTACACAGTTTCACGTTCATGTTTTAAAGGCGGTGAACAAAAACATGTTTCAGACCATTGAATTACATTTGGTTCAGTGATTTTAGCACGTTTCATGGAATCAACAATCTCTTGACCATCTGGTTTCTGATTCTGAATTGTGCCATCTGTTAATTTTTGATAAAATTCCCCCATCTTTTCTTCAATATAACGAGCTTTGATTGAATAAATCATTATGAATTTTCTTTATCATTCTATTATTTTAGGAATTACAGAGTTTAGAATCTAATTTGTTAAAGATCCTTTAAGTTTGATCATCACGTAATTGTTTTATGGGATTTCCTTATCTTGATTTGGTAGAAAAGGCCTTAAAATTAAGTCCAGACATTAGATTTGCTAGTTTGCAACATGTTAGGCGAGGTAAAGTATAGCGAACATAAGCCAAATGCAAAAAATCTTCTGACACACAGAGAGAGTCTAAAATCAATTGAATCAGCTACACGAGCTTGGTCGGTACGAAATGAATTTGCATCAAAGATTGGTAAAGGTGAATTTGTAATTGCACAATATGGCAAGATAGCACGCATTGTTCTTCCACTAGATAAAAACCACCTTCTTTACATAACTACAACTAAAAATGCTGATCAGATGAAAATCGCTAAGAAAGCAACCAAGCTCAAATTAGGAAAAATAAAGAAAATAACAAAAGTACGATAAAAACTGTTAATTCCTTAAATTAGTCTTAGAAAAAAGTATATACAATAATTATAAAATATTGTTGGATGATAAACTGATTGAGTAGATTATATGATTACAAAATAAAAAAAAGAAAAATGTTTGTTCAAATGAACAAACAATTACTATGCATCAACTAGATTGAAGAAATTCTTTCCGTTAGCTGCAACTGCTGAGACACATTTGACTGGACCCATTGGAGTTCCTCCGTTAATGGATTCTCTGATATCAGCTTGAGATAGTCGCTTCACTACTGCAATTCTGGTTGTGTGGAATTTACTCCAGTCTTTACCCTCGATTTTGAAGGCTTCCTTGGTTGTAATCTTGACACCTTTGGTAACCTCATCTCCTTGCGTATAATCAGAATCCTCAACTTTGATAACAGTGAAAGCTTTGTCTTCGACTTTTGCGAGTGATGTGCTATCACCAATTGTTTGGAAATCTGCTAATTTACTCATTCATCTTTCACCTCCTCTTGGTCTGACAAGTAAAAATCTAAGAGTAAATAATCATCAATCAAATCGTTTTCCTTGTGATTCTTTAGAGGATCTTTCAATGTAACAGGAGGGTTATTGTAATGATTAAGGTCAGTTTTTCGCGATTATTTCATAATTCTATTGAGTGTTACTCAAAAATAATTAACATTCCGTTACCTTGTTAGTCAAAAATCTAACAGTTCCCTTTCTAATCTAAGTAAATGGGCAAATACCCCATTTATTTATCTCAAATCTTCAATAAACTTTGGCAATTCTGTTGACAGTTCGTATCAAATGTAAATTAAATTATTTAGATGATGGACCCTTGTTCAGTATGTAAGCAAGAAATAGGAAAATCCCCAACATCATTAGAATTGTCCCCAAAAGAGTCATTTGTATTTCAGTCTGGATAAAAATTAAACTTAGTCCTAAAATGGTAATTATGATAGATGCAATTAGCAGAATAATTTTTTTCATTTCTTTTCTACCTCGATAATTATTACTGGTTTCACAGAGTCTCTTTCTTATTCTATTATTTTAGGAATTATACAAAAAGAGTTTAGAATCTAAGGAATGATATTATCATTAAGAAGATGTAAAACCAAATAGGGCTAGAACTGTGTAAGATTCATGCCAGTCGCAGAAAAATACAAGGAAAAATCAAGGACTCGTTATGTTAAATGTGCTCATTGTTATACTGAATTTCAAACATCAATGAAAATTCCGAGATGTTCTAGATGTTATAGATATTTTGAATAGAACTAACTATTGCGATAATTATTACAGGTTTCATCTAGTTCACATTCAATATTCTCTTCTCAACTAAATATTCAATTCCTCTTACAAAATCACCTTCAGATATTTGTCCCTCTGCCCACCACTTTGCATTGTTTCTTACCCATGATGGAATCTCATTATCTGAACCCACTGTCTTTTGTTCAGTTGATGAAATAGTCATTATTCCTTCTTTTATCAAAAACTGAATGCCCTGGATAAATGAATCATCATCAATTTGTCCCTCTGCCCACCACTTTGCATTGTTTTTTAGCCATTCAGGAATTCTTTCTTGAATTTCAGTTGGTAATTCGTTTATGATATTTGGCGTAGATGATTCTTTTATAACATTAATTGGAATTTTTTCAAAAACTGTCCCATCAAATTTCAGTGAAATTTCATACATTCCAACTTGGGATGAAGAACCAAAAGTTAAAGGATACTCGTATTTATGATATGTTTTAGAAACAGTAGTGGCTTTGGATTCAATAGAGCCATCAGGTTTTTGTATAATTATTTCCAAAAAAGTCCCTCTCTTGAATAACTTGTCAGGAACATTTCCTGAAATAGTGGTTGTTTCTGAATTTCCACTTACATAGATATTTCTAAGATCTGCAACTGGAATTATCGGTTCTGGAATGACGGGTTCATTAAAAACAGGGGCTGGAAAATTTATTTTTTTGCCAAATCCCCTTTCACCATAAATTTCACGAACTTCAATTATGTCAATTTGTGTAATTTCTTTTAATTCTTCATTTGGGGGCATAGGTGTCATTATAGAAGGATAGCCTATACCGTAATCGTACCAATTTTGCATAGATACGTAACTGTATGAAACAAAATGACCCATCCCAATTGCATGGCCAAATTCATGTTGTAGTACAGATGCCATTAATTTAGGGCGTTCAATATTATTCCCAAAACAATATTTATTTATCATAATTTTGTATTCTGAAAAATATTCTTTTCCACAGAATTCATATTCAGAATAAACTATGGTGATGTTTCCAGTTCTCCACCATCCTAAGGCATTTGCATATTCACCATTTTCCAGATAGGGTTTATCTACAAATTGTACTGTAATATCACATTTAGAAAAATTTAACAGATCTAATTTGTCTAATGGGACATTAACAGTGGTAATGTCCCAATTCCCATCACCTGATTGATTTAATATTGATCTCCATGTATCAAGTGCAAATTTCATTTCTGAATACCACCTATTCCATCTTTGTTCATCTATTCTAGAATCATCTGGTTGGAAAATACATACTGTTGGTGGGCGAGAAACCTGTTTACCATAATCATATTCAAAATATCCTTCAGCTCCGTATGCAGTTGTTGGAACAAACAGAAACACAAATGCAATTGCGATAATTATCACAGGTTTCATTAGAACCCAATCCAACTAAACAAATCAGAAATCCAACTAAACCATGATGTTGTATCTTTTTGCTCTTCCATCATGGTTTCTTCTTCAGCTTCTGCTTCTTGTACTATGAGCACACCTTGCATCCAAACATGAAGCGAACAGTAGAAAGGAAATTTACCTACCGTATTTGCATTGTAATCAAAAGACTCGCCTAAATTCAGCATACCAGAATCAAATTCACCATCTGGAATAGCAGTAAAACCATATACATTTCCTGACACGAATGTGTGTATTCCAGTTTCGTCGGTGTTAGTCATTGTTACAATATGACCAACATCAACTGTCAAAGTATTTGGAGTGTAACATTGTGTTCCACATTCTAGAGTAAGACCAGAATCGTTTGCTGTTTCAATTGTGTGTGGATCTGCAAAAACAGGTATTGGGATTAACAAAACAAATGCTATTGCGATAATTATTACAGCTTTCATGATTTGTAAATAATATTCTATTATTTTAGGAATTTTCACTGTAATGAATTATGTCAATAAAACAAGATTATTTTGAAAAGGTTAGAGTCGAAAACAATCCATAACCGACTGTCTGAGTGCTTATAACGGTTCAAAAATAAGATTCTAGAAAAAATAGACGAAAAAAAAGTCAACATCTTAAAATCCATTACTATTTTGGGTGCTGTGGTGTTGACGGTTGATAATTCTCTATGTTGTCTCTCGGTTGATAAAATATCTATGATTCGAATAATTCTCTGATACGTAATGCATCTTCATCCTGTTCTATAACAAGATCCCCAAAAGTGACTTTTTTTGGTATTGTAACCATAGTCTTTTATGGTATTGACATGTATTATATTTTTACTTGACTGATGCACTCAAACTCAAACAGAGAATAGTGAAGGCTTTACAAATACTGACTTTTGAGGAAATTGAACCTAGAAATAAAGATGCAAAATTTGCTTTAAAATATACGCCTTTTCAAACAGATAGTTATGTAATAGTCATTGAATATTATCCTAAAATTGACATGTTAAGAGTTGTAGCCTCTATTGGAATAGTGAAAAAACTACAGGAAAATTACAAAGGCAAAACAGAACCCGAACAAAATGAAATCATTGCAATATTTTCTAAAATAATTAAAGGGCGAGGTTTTACTACGTCGATAGCAAAAGATTTTTCGGCAATGGAAGGATACAAACTTTTATTTCAACAAAATTTTAGTGCACAAATGTTATTTGATGCGGTTACCGAAGCAGTCTTTGTAATACAAGATGTAACCGCATTATTAGTTGAAGCAGACCAATCATTAAAAGTTCCAAAAGTAAGTGAATCTACTAATAATATGTTCCGATAAATCATATAGAAAAGTTAGAAAAACCATGTTACAATTTTGATAACAGTAACAATCTTGTAACCGTACTCAAAAATCTCTTTTACTTTTTGCTTGCGTTTTGAATTACCGTTATCCATTTGTTATCTCCTTTTATCTCGATACCGCAAACTTCCGCTGGAGTCTTTCCCTTTAGACCCATGTGAGGTCTGAAATAATTATGATACATCTTACAACCCTCAAAAATTACAGAGTCTGTTTTCTTGACACCTCTCATTACTTTCTCTCTATCACGGAACTCTCCGTTAAGGCGTTCCATCTTGTTGTTATTTCTGTCTTCTTTTACTTTCATGATGAATTCAGGTGAGTGTTAGGCATTAATTTTCTAAAGAATTCTATAGGTAGACATATAGAATTTTTTATCTAGGCATATAGAATAGGCATATAGAATTCTATATGCAGACATATAGAATAAACATTAATTTTTTTATTAATAATTAATTCAGATGTAAATTTGGGCATCTTTGATGTGGAAAACAGAAAGATAAATCCACATTAGAACTTAAAAATAATTTCAGAATTATCAATATCCTTAACGAGCATAAAATCAGTATCATTATCAAATTTCACATGTTTTTTAAGATCAGGATATTTTGTCAATAAGGATGAATCTAGTTTAGAATTTTTTCTTTCGTTATGTAATAATTCTGCCAAATCAAATTTCATTCTCATAAACTCGTTTTCTAAATTCTTTAGTTGTTTTGATTGATTTTCAAATTCTGGATTGTTAATTTCTAATTTTTCTTTTTCAGCCAATAATCTTTCAGAACTATCCACGGTAAGATCAACAATCCCATTTTTGAACTCTTCAAACATTTGTTCAATTGTTGGTTGCAGATATGTGCCATCTAATCCCCTCTTATGACCCATCATTTTCTCGATAATATTGTCATTTACAGCCTTGTTTAACTTCAAAATAGTGTCAAATCTCTTCCTAAATCCATGTGCTAATT
>JADFLN010000003.1:0-4765 GCA_022564385.1 Nitrososphaerota archaeon
CCTTCTTCCATGATTAATTTTTATTGAATTCCTTTGGATATAATGTTAATGAAATTAAGAAAAAAAGGAGCAGAAGCTGACATATATCAAACTAAATGGCAAAATTCTAAAGCAATTCTTAAAATTCGAAAAATAAAAAATTATCGCAATCCTTCTCTTGATTCAAAAATACGTAAACAAAGAACAATAAAAGAATCTCAAATACTATCTCAAGTAAAGTCATTTGGAATTCCAACACCACTTGTTTACTTTGTAAACTTAGAAAAAGCATTAATTATAATGCAAGAAATTCCTGGAAAACCAGTTCATGATTTACCTGATTTAAAAATTATCGAATTATCAAAAGAAATCGGAAAATTAGTTGGCATACTCCACAAAAATGGAGTAATGCATGGAGACTTGACAACATCCAACTTTATTCTATTCAAAAATATTGTTTTTGTAATAGATTTTGGATTGTCTCAAAATACACTAAAACCCGAAGATCATGCAGTTGATTTAAGATTGATCAAAGAAATTCTTAATAGTGCTCACGCAAAAATCATGGAACCTGCTTGGAAAAATTTCCTAATTGGTTACAAATCTATTATTAATAATACAAATTACGTTAAAATAACAAAACTAGTTTCAGACATAGAAAGTCGTGGTAGGTATGCAACAGTCATTTGATCTATTTTTTGTATCCTCAAATAGTTACAAATACCAAGAGGTAAAGAAGATCCTAAATTCTTTTGAAATAAAACTTGGTTTTTTCAAATTTGATTTAGAAGAGATTCAATCAAATTCACTTAAAGATATTGCATTAAAAAAAGCAAAAGATGCATTTTTCAAATGTAAAAAACCTGTAATAATTGAAGATGATGGCCTATTCATTAACTCACTTGATGGATTTCCAGGTCCATATTCATCATATGTTTTTAAAACAATTGGAAACAAAGGAATTCTTAATCTATTAAAAAGTAATAGACAGGCAAAGTTTGTTTCTATTATTAGTTATTGTGACAAAAAAATACTACTATCCTTTGATGCAAAACTTGATGGTACTATATCCAACTCACAAAAAGGAAAAAGTTGGGGATATGATCCAATCTTTGTACCAAAAAATTCTAGAAAAACATTTGCTGAAATGGATAACAAAAATGAGTTGTCACATAGGTACAAGGCACTAAAAAAATTCTCTAATTGGTATTTACACAAGTAGAAATTAAACGATCAATAACTCTTTCATTATTCTGCAAAACTGAAATTCTTGAAACAATACTTTCATCCATTATTGAAAATATTTTGCTTTGTTTTACAATCTGCTCGCTAAAGTTTTTTATTTCATCCATTTCTAACATATTTGAATGTTCTAATCTATTAGTTGAACGACCAATATGCATGTATGATTTTATTTCAATAAAGTGTGGACTTGCTTTTCTAACCATTTCTGCAAATGCTGGAATCATTTCTTTTTTATCATTATAATCTCTAATCAAAGTAATTCTTAGAACTGTTCTTGTTTTCAAATGCTTTAACATAGCTAGAGTCCTGTTCCACCTTTCCCATGAATCATCATATTTTGGCTTGTTTATCCTCATAAATGATTCATAGTCTGCAGCATTAGTTGATAAATACAATTGTGTTGGTAATGCATCTTCATCTTGTAGTTTTTGAATCATATCTGGTTCTTGTCCATTAGTTACAAGAAAAGTTGATTTTGTTGCTTTGAGTGAGTGTAGATATTTGATTAGCTCTGGTAACTTTGGATACATCGTTGGTTCCCCAGAAAGTGAAATTGAATAATGACTAGGTAATAATGATTCATCTAATCTTTGTTTATCATTTCTTGAATCTCCAAAATATCCATTGATCAGTTCTTTTCTTTCAGCCAACAATTTTGTTAATATCTCTTCAGGCTCCGCAACTTTTTTTGGGTCCATTTTTAATGAATCATAAAATTCCATTGGTCTCCAACAATATACACAACGATTCTCACAATACATTCCAGCTGGGGAAAATTCCATACATCTATGAGTTGAAATTCCATAAAACTTGTGCTTATAACAATCTCCTTCATGTTTGAATGATTTTTTTGTCCAATGACATAGTGCTACTGTAGAATGATCAGCGATTCCATACTTTGCTTTTTTTAATTGCTTAACTATTACAGGTTTGATCTGAAGTAACTGATCCTCTTCTTCAACTGTTTCATCAGCACAACTCATAATTCAAATCTCATTTTGTTTTACTTAAGTGATCGAGTTTTTTCTTTAACATGAAACTTTTTTTCAACTGTTACAATTTTGCGTTAATTTTAGGGTGAGGTTTAATAACTGGATCCTCAAAATAATTTTAGCATTGAAAAAAGTATATTTTTTATCATTCTTAGTATTACTAATAACTACTCTGACTAGCATACCTCTTAACTACACTTTTGCTGCTGACGACGCAAAAGACTTTGTTGATTCTGATGGTGACGGAATTGCAGACCCCTTTGATGTTTGTCCTAATCAACCCGAAACTTACAATGGGTTTGCTGATTATGACGGTTGTCCTGATTCAACCCCATCATTAACTGGTACATTAAATGATGAAGATGGTGATGGAATACCCGATGATGTTGATGCATGTCCACTAGAACCTGAAAGATACAACGGATATCAAGACGATGACGGTTGTCCTGATTTTCCTCCATATACTAGTGATATTGATTCAGACCTTGATGGAATCATTGATGAATTAGATCAATGCCCATTAGTTCCAGAAACCTACAACAAATTCCAAGACGAAGATGGCTGTCCTGACTTGGTACCTACTGACGAAAAGAGTATTGCTGACACTGACGGTGATGGAATTGTTGACTATCTAGACTTGTGTCCAAATCAACCAGAGACATACAATGGAATTCTTGATTTAGATGGTTGTCCAGATAATATTCCACTAACTGATCGTGACTTTGACGGAATACCCGATGCTGTTGATGTATGTCCACTAGAACCTGAAACATACAACAGATTCCAAGACGATGACGGGTGTCCTGATAGCATCTCTGATTTTGCAGCATCGGATTTTGATGGTGACGGAATTTCTGATTTAAATGACAAGTGTCCTCTGGAACCAGAAGTGTATAATGACTATCTAGATACCGATGGTTGTCCGGATGTCATAGTTTTAGATACTGACGGTGATGGAATTAGAGATACATTGGATCAATGTCCTACAACTGCAGAAACTTGGAATAGATATCAAGACGCTGATGGTTGTCCCGATAACCCATCAGAAATCGATTCAGACTTTGATGGTATTTTAGATTCCGTAGATGAATGTCCTCTTGAGAGAGAACGTTATAATGGATTCCAAGACGAAGACGGTTGTCCTGATTTTCCTCCATATACTAGTGAGATTGATTCAGACTTTGATGGAATCATTGATGAATTAGATCAATGCCCATTAGTTCCAGAAACCTACAACAAATTCCAAGACGAAGACGGTTGTCCTGATTATGTAGCAGATAATAAACAAGTTCCAGATTCAGACAACGATGGAATTAATGATTACAAAGATCATTGTCCAAATCAACCAGAGACATACAATGGAATTCTTGATTTAGATGGTTGTCCAGATGATTACATCCCCACAACTGATCGTGACTCAGACGGAATACCAGATGCTATTGATGCATGTCCAACTGCTAAAGAAACTTACAATAGATTCCAAGATGATGACGGTTGTCCAGATTTTATAATTGAATCATTTGTAGTTGATTCTGATAATGATGGTATTGATGATGTTTATGATGCTTGTCCTTTAGTTGCTGAAAACTATAATGGATTCCAAGATGATGACGGCTGTCCAGATATTGATGATACACAACCTGATGCTGATGGTGATGGTGTTCCAGATGTGATGGATATGTGTCCAGACCAAAGCGAAGTTTGGAACCGATATATTGACTGGGATGGCTGTCCAGATGTCGTGCCAACTGTAAATAATGTAGATGATAATGATGAATATCCTTAAAATGAACAAATATCATATCTTCGGATTTTTGCTTTTACTTACCTCTACTATTGGAATGTTATCAAATAGCGTTTATGCTATTGAAGTAATTGATTCTGATGGGGACGGCGTTCCAGATGATTTAGATCAATGTCCTCATCTTTTAGAGGATTATGAGGGTACTATTGATGGCTGTCCCTCAGGCTTTGTTGCGTGGTATGATGCTGACTATGATGGAATACAAGATCATCTTGATGACTGTCCAACTGTAAAGGAAACTTACAACAAATTCCAAGATGATGACGGTTGTCCTGACTTGGCACCTGTTGACGGAAAGAGTATTGCTGACACTGATGGTGATGGAATTGTTGATTATCTAGACTTGTGTCCAAATCAACCAGAGACATACAATGGCATTGATGATAAAGACGGTTGTCCTGATGATGTATCTACTTTGATAGATAGTGATCAAGATGGAATTTCTGATACTTTTGATGCATGTCCACTAGAACCTGAAACTTACAACAAATTCCAAGATGGTGACGGTTGTCCTGACTCAATCGATTTTATTGTGTCATCTTATATCTTCCCAGACACTGACGGTGATGGAATTGATGATAGATGGGATCAGTGCATTAATGAGCCAGAAAACTATAATAATTATCTAGATTGGGATGGTTGTCCAGATGTTGAGGGTACAACTGCAGGTGACGTGCTTGATTCTGATTATGATGGAATTCCAGATGAGAATGATGCTTGTCCATTCGAACGTGAAAATTATAAT
>JADFLN010000003.1:5137-31580 GCA_022564385.1 Nitrososphaerota archaeon
GACGGTTGTCCTGACTCAATCGATTCTACCATGTCATCTTATATCTTCCCAGACACTGACGGTGATGGAATTGATGATAGATGGGATCAGTGCATTAATGAGCCAGAAAACTATAATAATTATCTAGATTGGGATGGTTGTCCAGATATATTTGGTGCAGAATCAACTATTCCTACATATGCCGATTCTGATGGAGATGGATATCCAGATGCTATTGATTCCTGTCCAACAAGCCCAGAAACTTGGAATAAATATCTAGACTGGGATGGTTGTCCTGATATTGCTCCAGAACAAAATAGATTTGCCCATGATGATGATCTTGATGGCATCATTAATGCCAAAGATTTGTGTCCTCTAGAACCTGAAGACTATGATGGTGATGAAGACGAAGACGGCTGTCCTGATCCATAAACATTATTTTTTTAATTTCAAAATTATAGAAGAATCTATTTAACGTGAAACTTAATAAATACTTGATAATAGCGGAGTCAGAGAGAATGAAAAAATACTATATTTTCGGATTTTTGCTTTTACTTACCTCTACTATTGGAATGTTATCAAATAGCGTTTATGCTATTGAAGTAATTGATTCTGATGGAGATGGTGTCCCTAACGATGTAGATTTTTGTCCTCATCTTTTAGAGGATTATGAGGGTACTATTGATGGCTGTCCCTCAGGCTTTGTTGCGTGGTATGATGCTGACTATGATGGAATACCAGATCATCTTGATAACTGTCCAACTGTAAAGGAAACTTACAACAAATTCCAAGATGATGACGGTTGTCCTGACTTGGCACCTGTTGACGGAAAGAGTATTGCTGACACTGATGGTGATGGTTATCCTGATTACATGGACTTGTGTCCAAATCAACCAGAGACATACAATGGCATTGATGATAAAGACGGTTGTCCTGATGATGTATCTACTTTGATAGATAGTGATCAAGATGGAATTTCTGATACTTTTGATGCATGTCCACTAGAACCTGAAACTTACAACAAATTCCAAGATGATGACGGTTGTCCTGACTCAATCGATTCTACCATGTCATCTTATATCTTCCCAGATGCTGATGGTGATGGAATTGATGATAGATGGGATCAGTGTATTGATGAGCCAGAAAACTATAATAATTATCTAGATTGGGATGGTTGTCCTGATGTACTTGGTGTAACCTCTGACGGTTTAATTGATTCCGATTATGATACTATCCCAGATGAGAAGGATGCTTGTCCATTCGAACGTGAAAATTTTAATGGATTCCAAGATGATGACGGTTGTCCTGATATTATTGATTACCAAATAATTGGAGATTCTGATGGTGATGGAATTTTAGATATCTTTGATGCATGTCCAAATCTCAAAGAAACTTACAATAAATTCCAAGATGAAGATGGTTGCCCAGATCAAATTCCTGATGACAAATTAACTGCTGACACTGATGGTGATGGAATTGTTGACTATCTAGACCTATGTCCAAATCAACCAGAGACATACAATGGATTCCAAGATGATGACGGTTGTCCTGATTCATTTAGTTTTGGTGACCTAGATAGAGATGGCGTTCCAGATAATGTAGATGCATGTCCATTAGAACCTGAAACTTACAACAAATTCCAAGATGATGATGGTTGTCCTGACTCAATCGATTTTATCGTGTCATCTTATATCTTCCCAGATGCTGATGGTGATGGAATTGATGATAGATGGGATCAATGCTTAAACGAACCAGAAAATTATAATGGATACTTGGATTGGGATGGCTGTCCGGATGTGTTGCCAGCAGAGTCTATAGCACCATTAAGACTTGATTCTGACGGTGATGGTTACTATGATGATGAAGATTCCTGTCCAACAAGTCCTGAAACATGGAACAAATACAATGATCATGACGGTTGTCCTGATATTGCTCCAGAACAACAAAGATTTGTCCATGATGATGATCTTGATGGCATCATTAATGACAAAGACTTGTGTCCAAATCAACCAGAGACATACAATGGATTCCAAGACGAAGACGGTTGTCCTGATATTGCTCCAGAACAATAAAGATTTGTCCATGATGATGATCTTGAGGTATTATTAATGACAAATACTTGTATCCAAATCAACCAGAGACATACAATGGATTCCAAGATGATGACGGCTGTCCTGATAATTAACACAAACTTTTTTGAATAAATTTTTAGCATAGTAAATATATTCAAATTATAAAATTATTTCATGCTTCCAAAATTTTCTAGTCGAGCATTTTTTGCTCCCATGGCAGGAGTAAGTGATCCTGCACTTCGATTACAATGTAAACAAAAGGGAGCTGGACTTGTTGTTACTGAATTTACTAATATTCATAGTATTATCGCAAAAGAAAAACAACTTGAAGAAAATACTGAAACAATTCAGGAATTTATTGAATATTCAGAACAAGAACGTCCTATTTCAGTTCAATTGTTTGGTTCTGATCTATTTGCATTAGAAAAAGCTGCACAAATTGTAGAACCTTATTTTGATATTATTGATTATAACATGGGATGTCCTGCACCACATATTACTCAACAAATGGCAGGTGGTGCCCTTCTACAAGAAGTTAATCTAACTCAACAAATTTTCAGCACTCTTGTTAATGCTGTAAAAAAACCTGTAACCCTAAAAATTCGTTCTGGGGTAACAGATGCTAGTAAATTTCTATTTAGAGAAATTGCTGAAATTGCAGAAGATGAAGGAATTCAGATGATTACTCTTCATCCAAGAACCGTTAGTCAAGGTTATTCTGGAAATGCAGATTGGAATATGATTAAAGAACTTAAAGAAATATCAAACATTCCAATTGTTGGAAATGGAGATATTGTAACTCCTGAAGATGCTAAAACTATGATTGATGAGACTGGTTGTGATTATGTAATGATTGGTCGTGGTGCAATGGGAAACCCATTCTTGTTTGAACAAATAAATGATTATCTCAAAACTAACTCTTACAATGAATACTCTTTCAAAGACAGGTTGGATTTATTTTTTGATTATTTGCATCTTACAAATCAATATAAAATTAAATTTGCTAATATCAAGAGTCAAGCAATCAGATTTACAAAAGGCATGAAAGGAGGATCTAAATTACGCTCAAAAATTACTTTTTCAAAAAATATTGAAGAACTTGAGAAAATTATGAATGATGCATATACTTTATCTTAGAAAATTATTAAATTATTGTATATTACTTACATTTGTTTATGATTTAATTGAAATTGATATTGAATTTTTAAGTAATCTAGACTATTCTTATATATTTCAAGATGACATTTAATGTATGAAAATAGGAATTGAATCATAATTGGCTACAGCTTATGTTCTCATAAACTGTGAGTTAGGTTCTGAGGAAGCAGTGATATCAGAGCTAAAATCAATTGAAGGAGTTGCTGAAGTTCATGGTACATTTGGTGCATATGATATATTGGCTAAAGTAGAATCAGATCAAGTAGAAGCACTACGTGAGACTATTACTTGGAAGATACGAAAAATTCCAAAAATCAGATCAACTCTGACATTAATGGGAATTGAAGGACAAGAATAGTTCTTCAAAATCCTTTGCTTTTATACTTAGATTGTAACACAGTATTATCCCTTCAAAAAATATGTCCCCCAAAGGGATACCACACTGAGGAGGTTGTCATCTTCTCAGTAGAATTATTATGAATTAAATGATAAAGTAATTTTTGATTTAATAAAAGAAATGATTAGAGGGCTTCTAAACCACTCTTTTTCGATGCAATATTCATTATACTTTCGATATTGGATACAACTATAATTCCATCTCCACTTTTTCCGGTACTGGCAGCATCTGAAATAGCAGATATTATTGATTCAGCTTTATCGTCTTCAACTATTGTAGTTATAGTTGATACCTTGTTGTATTCAGCTTCAATGGTTCCGGTTCCTCTTCCTGATCTCATAGTATATCTTTTTCCAGAACCGCGTCCATCCCCATCTAATATGGTAAAACCTCCTACCTTATCTTTAATTGCCTCAGAAACCGCAGATACCCTATCTGTTTGTACGGTTGCTTCAATTCGTTTCATTTTCATTTCTTTTTTACTATTGTTTAAAAAAGATCATATGTTTTTATTCTAATTTTATGATACAATCGAGTAATTGGTTATTGTGTTATCCTCTGACCTTTTTAGTATGGAAAAAAAGGAAAATTATGAAAAGCGATGAAAAAAGATCTCATAGACTAAACTATCTTTTGAAATGCTATTTGATAAATCCTAAAGAAAATAACCTCTATCAAAGAGCCAAACAAATGGGGGTATCTGATTATACGGCAAAAGATTACATCCGAACAGTCATTATACAAGCCCAAAAAATCTGTTCAAAATAGATTTTGGGATTCATTCAAAAAATTCAATTGAACCTATTTTTTTCAAAAAGAAATCATTAGTAATCTTAAACAAGGTGTTCATAAATAATTAAAGAAGAGAAAATATACATGACTGATTTGTTGCTTGAAGATGTAAAGGCTCTTTTAGATAAGGACTTTGGAGATGACCGAATTTTAAAGCAGATTTGTAGGGCATGTGAAAACGATGAAGTCATTAGTAATTATGAGAGAACCTATGTTAGAAAATTAGCAGAAAAACATCTAGGAAAAAAACCAGAAGTTGTACAAAACCAAATACCTGTTGAAAAAAAACTGATAATTCCAGATGTAATTATTCCTGAAATTCCATCTGTTCCAAAAATTCAAATATTTGAACCTCCACCACGAATATCACTTTCTAATTTAAAAAATTCAAAATTAATGTTAGGTGTTGGTGGTGTTGCTTTGGTAATAATTGTTGCAGTAGCTGTTTCATTTAGTAGTATTTCTGATGTGACACCAATACCAACTAATTTAATTTCAGACACATTATTAATTAATACTGATTTATTATCCTACAACAAAAAAGATATAATTTCAATTAGTGGTATATCTGATACTTCTGGAAATGTGAATCTATCAATTAAAAATAAAAACAATGAACTTGTATGGGCAGAACAAGTTTCTCTAAAAAGTGATGGAAGATATTCAACATTAGCTATTGCTGGAGGTCCAGGATGGGAAAATTCTGGTACTTATACCATTAACATTGATAATGGTGTAGAAATAAAATCTCACACATTTTCATTTACTACGTAAGTCTTTCAAATTCTTTCCAATGAGAATCAACTATATCTCTAAGTTTCTCTACACTAATTTCTTCCATATATTCTCGATAAACTATGAATTTATTTCGTTTGTCTAAATCTTTATCATAAATGTCATTGATGTTTTTTGGGATTGCTCCTGATTTCCACTGAGTCATCTCAAAAATCCATATTGATGAATCTGGATTTGTAAAATCAATGTCATCACATCCAATAACGTAAAGAAAACATTTTGTTGATTGGTTTAACTTTTCATGTAATTTTTCATATGCAATCATTTGACCTTTTGGAATGTTGATCTTGTCATTATGAAATCCTTTGAACTCCAAGATTACAAAACCTCCTTTGTGCTCAATAAGCCAATCTATATCGGTTCCACCTGAGGCTATCATTCCATGAACAATTAGATTGCCTAAAACCTCTCTCCCACGAGTAAATTCTGACTCATCAAAAATTTGATATTTTGCCTTTGGACTTTTACGAATAATTAGTTTAGAATTATAATCAGAATGAATTGGATTCTCCTTTTTGTATAGCGTATCAATAAATTCATTCGTTTCATTTTCCATAATTCTAAAATTTTTAACTTGATGATAAGAGAGTTTGTAAAATTTAGTAAAGTTAAACTATTTTTTGATTTATCTACAGAAAAATTCTCCCCCTACACCTTTGTATAAAATAAAATATTCATTTGGATCTTTCCTCTTTTTTTTGGCAATCAAAGCATCTTGATATATCTCAAAATGTTCAATTAGATACAATTGATTTCCAGTATCTGCAAAATAATCTATTCCAACTAAATCAAATCCTGTTTCAGGAGTCAAATTGGTCTTCTCTTTTTCAAAGATATCTTTAGTCAATTTCTATTTTATTATAATTTTAATTAGTTCAAGTTTTTGGTCAACTGATGAAGATTCAACTATATTTTCAACACTAACAAGAGCTTATTTAGGCATACACACGGCTAAATAACCCTAATGTATGATAGTCAACTTTTTTCTAAAAATTTTAGTTAGTTTAATGGTGTCCTATCCACTGATAACGATATTCCTCATCAATGATATCTATCACTATCTCCTTATTTTTGATTTTTGTTTTAGGTAAATCTACATCAAAGAATCTTAATTGACCCTTATATGGAATTGGAACTCTAAATGATTTTGCATTTTTTAACATAAACCCAAAAGTTCTGTCATGAAAATTTTTTGAGGCTAAATGAAATTTTTGGTCTGCTTTAATTTCCTTGATTGAATTATATTTCTTTACTTCATAAAGTTCTGCCTTACCAATAATTGCTCCTGTAACTAATTTTTTATTTATTTTCAATCTCTTACAGTCTTCTATTCTTATTTTAATTGGAGCATGAATCAAAAATTCTCCACGAAAATTTGTATTCCACTTTCTTAATTCAATAATTTTTTTACCTGAAATTATTAAATCTGCAAATGGTTGGGATACTGAAATACATTTCAAGATAATCTTGTTTTTCTTTAAACATCTTAAAAAATTTATTTGTGATTCTTGAAATTTACACTTCTAAAATACTAATTACTTTACTTGGAATATCATTTAGCCTACTTACTGCCAAGGTTTTTTCATATCCTAAATGTCTGAGATTATTTGCTATAGTAGTAGCCCTCACTATATTTGAACCCAAGCCCAAAGCTACCATATTGATACCTAATCTTTTGAAGGATTTTGTCATATTTCTAACAGCATCAGGATCTGATGGTTCACCATCTGTTAATGTCAAAAAAATATCTGGTTTCTTTGACTGTAAAATTGGAAACATTTTGTCATATACTTCTGCCAGTGGAGTTGATCCATTGGCGATTATCTGTGCTAATCGTTTTGCAGTAATGTAATTCCATTTTACACTATCTGGTTTAATAGACCAACAAACAATTGATCTGTTTTGAGTACTAAATGCATATACTGCAAATTTTACTCTTAGATAAGATAAAACTTCACAAAGTGCCAGAGTTGCTTTTTTGTATTCCAGAGCGTCTGGTGCAATGCTTGATGAATGATCTAATAGAATTACAATTTTGGTTTTAATTGATTTTTTTACATCTGTAAAAAATGGTTCATGACCTTCAATGTAACTTTCTTCATCAAACTCATCCCCAGATCTTTGATGTTGTTCTTTCCATCCGAATTTCCATTCCTTAAATTTTATTTTTAATCCGTTAATCAAACTCATATCATAAATTGCTGTTTCATTAACATTTTTTGTAGATGGAATTTGAATTCCTATTGCTTTTGGAATTAATCCTTTATTTTCCATTTTTTTGTTTTCGTCTAGTATCACTTTGTATTCATCATAGACATTGTCTCCCTTTAGTATAGCTGCAGAATCAACTGAACCAAAATCTCCTTCTTTATTTTTAGAAATTATTTTTAGAATCTTTAACAGTTCTTTTTCAGATAACGCCATTCCAGCTTTCATAAAAGGTAAAGATATTGGTATTGTAAGAAGTGAATCAATATCTAAAATCTTAACTATTTTACCTACATCTTTTTCAAGCCAGTCAGTATCATAATTTTCTTCAATTGCTTTGTTAACAATTTTTTTTGCTAATGTAGATGCTTTTTTTACTTTTTCAAAATGACTAAGTTGAATTTCACCTTTCATAACTCCAAACATAAAATATTGATAAAATGCCTCCACAATCCTTGCTCTCCCATAAACTGTGTTGAGTTGAGGTCTTGCTACAAACATATAGGCATAATTGAAAATAATTTCATTATCCATTCCTTTCCAAATTTTCCTGCCTAATTCTTGAACTCTTTGTGTTTCCATCGTATTTAGAATGAATCCAAATGCATGATCATTGCTGAGAATCTTTTTGCAAAATTTTATTCTCATTGCTTCATACCATAATGATGTTCTGAATTGACGATATTTTTGAAAATCATTTCCAATTCTTTTTTCTAGTGGTGTTAAGATTACTTTATTTTCATTAAGTCTTGTTTTTGTTTCCATCTTATCCGAAATTTCGATAACCGTCTTCTCTTTTTCAGACCATCTTCTTACAAGAAAAGTGGCAATCTCTATTAAAGATTCATTTTGAAATCTAATTTCTAGCATTTAATCACCAAACATTGATGTAATGATATCACTTACTTTTTGGTATTCTATATTTCCCCATTGAGTGTAAACATTTCCAAAAACAAACTTTACTGCTTCTTTTGCGGACATTCCTTTGTCTAATAATTTTCCAAATGCAATGGTTTCTCTTAGACTAGGAGAATAAAATAATTCTTCAACTGCGGCAGCTTGTCTTAAAGTATTTGCCAATTTTATTGCTTGAATAATTTCTGATTCGTGTTTTCCAGAAACATATTTTTTTATAATTTCTAACTCTATATTTTCTGGTGGATATTCTAATCTAATTCGTACTGGAAATCTACTTAGTATCTGTGGTGGGAGTTCTTTTGTCCCACTGTGTGTTAATGGATTTATAGTTGCAATTACAAACCAACTTTCTTTTGCTTTGATTACTTCACCTGTAGATTCCTTCAATCCAATTTGTCGTCTATCATCTAATGCTTCATCAAGTCTAAGTAAAACATCTGCTTCAGCTGCATTAATTTCATCCAAGTAAAGCATGTCTCCATCTCTCATTGATTTTATCAAAACTCCTTCATCAAAACTCACAGTTCCATCTGTTAGTGTTTTTGTGCCAATAAGATGACTTTCTCTAGTCCTAAGGCTGAAATTAATAGTTACTAGATTAACGTTCTTGTTTTTTGCAAAATCTCTAACCAAGGCTGTCTTACCAGTTCCTTTTGGTCCTATGATGAGCACAAAAAGATCTGTTTCATATGCCTTATTCAAAATTTGAATTGAATTATTCCAATCTAGATATTGTATTTCCTCCAAAGTACGTTTTCATTGATTTAAACAATATTTAATATTAGATCTAATTTCCAAATGCTTCTACTTTTGTAAATGCTTCACCTAATCTTTGATGTAATGTCTTTTCCCATTCTTCAAAACCTGCAGGATTTTTTGGATAATTATAGTAATGTTCAACTAACCATTGGTTTTGTTCTGATGTGTATTTTAGTGCTTTTGCAACTGTTTTATTTAATGCTCCTCTGATGATCATGCCAATTTTTCCCAATCCAGAAAAGTCTGGATGTTCACCTTTACTAATTGATTCAACATCCATATTTCCCAAAAAGTGTTTCATCCCATAACTTATTTGTTCATTAGTCATTTGCTGTATTAATCCTCTAAAAAGTTCAAGACCTGCAGTTTTGTATCCATATTCTTTGATAAAGTCAATATTGTATTGCCATAGATTATCTTCTGAAACATCATTTGCTTCTATTGCTTGAGATACATTATTTCCAATAATTGCCCCTGCAATTAATGCAGGTCCTATTCCACCTGCGTCAATTGCTTTTGGCATCCATGCAGAATCTCCAACTAACATATATCCATTAGAAACCATACAATCATTTTGTCTTCTGACTGAAACTTGGAAAATTCCGGAATTATTGTTAATGTCTTCAGGATCTTCTGATAATCTTGAATTTTTGATTGCTTTGTTTCTTTTAAGATATTCTTTCATTAATGATTCCACATTATCTTTCTTACCCAACCTCTTGTTTCTTTTATCTAAAAATGATTTTTCAATTCCTAAACCAATGTTAACTTTGTTATCTGCTTTAGGAAATACCCATCCATATCCTCCTGGTGCAATATCTTGATCTAAATGAATTATACAATAATCAGGATCAAATTCTGTAAGATCTTTTTGCCCTTGATCAAAATACATAATGTATCTACCTGTAGATTCTAAATCTCGTCTGTCGATTCTTTTTTCTACTTTTGTTGAGTTTTGAAGTCCATTTCTAAGCGTAGATGTAACTCCAGTTGCATCAACTACAATTTTTGATGTTTTCTTAAAGGGCTGTTTTGTTTTGTTATCTATTCCTTGAATTCCTATTACTTGTTGATCATCATAAATCAAGCCCGTGAGGTTAATCTCATATTCAAACTCAATTCCCATCTTCTTACATCTTTCATTTTGAATTTCAGGAAGCTTTTGACGGTTTAACATGTAACCTTCTCCATCAAATGGAATTGCTGTTTCTTTGTCTGGAGAAAATGCCATTACACCTTTTACATTATGTTCAATTTCTGGTTTAGTCCATTGAACTTTAATTCTATTTGACATGAAATCTACTGCCTCTTTAGAACATGCATCTCCGCATACCCAACCTGCTAATGATTTTCTACCTGGAAAAAATTCTGAATTTCTATCAACAACCAAAATCTTTAGGTTTTGATTTGAATAATACGAAATAGACTGTGCTGTAACTGTACCTGCAAGACCTCCACCAGCAACTATAACATCATAATCTGTCACGATAATGAGGATTTGTCTATCTGTATTTAAAATAATACTATGATGGATTTAATGAATTCTTGAAATTTTTTTTATGATCTATTTAAAAATGGGTCGGTTCGTCGCGGCGTCTTCAAGGCTTTCGCTCAGACTGGAGCGGCTATTATCTCCTCATTCCCAAATTAAATAATTCTGTTATTATTAATTAATCTAGTTGGTAATTTGAAAAATTTCTGTGAATATTTTGACTGTATTTTTTTTGTTGTAAATAGGCGTATGAATTTTTATTTTTATTGTTTCTTTTTCACCAAATGTAAGATTTCCTCTGATTAGTTCTTGCTTGTTTAATCTCATATGAAATCTAGAATCTACTGTCCTTTCTTCAATCTCTTCAACCAATTCATTGATTTGTTCTACAGATAACAATTTCAAAAGTTTCTTCATAAAATTCTGAGCCTCCTTTTTTACTATTTTTGCATTTAACATGATTATTGGACTATCAAAGTATCCTGTAGTTTCATGAATTGTAAAATTTTCTTCTTTTAGATCTAACACTTTTTCAAAAGATTGGAATATTTTTGAAATATCTTCAGTTGCATGAATAATTACATCAATTGTTACTTGAATCTTTTCAATCATAATTGTAAAAGAATAGTACTAGTTGTTTATGCTTCAAGTAATATTGTTTCTTTATCTGCAGTTCTAATGAGTTTTACTTTCTCAAGACCCACATGTCTTACTCTGATAACTTTCTTGAATGCTGCCATGATATCTGAATTAATCTTACTATAACAAGTGGCTTGAACAAATTGATCAACTGTCATTTCTGGAACTGTCTTGTTTATTACGTCTCTTATAATTAATCTGAGAGCATGTTTTCTAGATGTGTTTAATTGTCTATGGGTTAGAGCAATTACTTTGACTCTAAAGATGTATCCGTCTTTTGTTTTGATATCAATAATAAAATTAATTTTTGATGATCCACGTCTAACTAAACTACGCAAAAATTCTTTCGAATATTCAAATCCCTTAAAGATGG
This sequence comes from Nitrososphaerota archaeon, assembly GCA_022564385.1. GTDB lineage: Archaea > Thermoproteota > Nitrososphaeria > Nitrososphaerales > Nitrosopumilaceae > Nitrosopumilus. The sequence continues at coordinate 16,720 of JADFLN010000003.1, forward strand.
TTGATGCTTTATCACCATTAACCTTATCAATCTGAAAATACATTTTGTATTGATGTTGTGAAGGATCTCCTTTTAAAATATCATAAAGCGTTACTTCTAAAACCCTACCTATTGCCTTTTCATCATCTGTAATTGGAATATATGCAATTGGGACAACATTAAATGATTCAGGAGCATTTACTGTAATCCAGCGTTTTTCTCTCCATTTGTCTTTTGTTCGACCTTTTCTACGTGCCAATTATTATCGACCTTTAAATCCAAAATATAAGGGTATGTTACTAGATCTCTTTTTGATTTCCCATGTAACTCTGTAAAACCTTGGGAATTGTAAAATGCCCATCTTTTGTTTGAAAATTTTCCATTATTGATACCAAAACCCTAGTTGTAGCAACAAGAGTGCTATTAAGCGTGTGTACATATTGTGTATCTTCATTTGTTTTATCTCTAAATCTGATCTTTAATCTTCTTGCTTGATAGTCCAAACAATTTGAGCAAGAAACAATTTCTCTATATGCACTTTGTCCTGCCATCCATGCTTCTATATCGAAAGTCTTTGCAGAAACTTTTCCCATGTCTCCAGTTGATAGTAACATCACTTTGTATGGAATTTCCAATTTTTGATAAAACTCTTCGGTTACTAGTAACATTTTTTCATGCTCATTCCAAGAATCTTCTGGCCTTGAAAATACAAATTGCTCAATTTTATCAAATTGATGTACTCTAAAAATTCCTTTTTGATCTCTTCCATGTGCACCAGCCTCTTTTCTAAAACATGGGCTAACACCCGCATATCTTATAGGTAGATCTTTCCCTTCAATGATTTCTTTTGAGTGCATTGCTGCTATGGCATGTTCAGATGTTCCAATCATGTATAGATCTTCTTCTTCAACTTTGTAAATGACATCTTCAAAGTCATCGATAATCACTGCTCCTTCCATTGATTCTCGATTAATCATGTATGGTGGTTGAACCAGAGAATATTCTTTTTTTGCAAGAAAATCTAATGCGTAGTGAATTAGTGATTGATTCAACCTTACTAGATCATTTTTTAGATAATAGAATCTAGCTCCTGCAACTTTAGCAGCTCTTTCCAAGTCTACTAAATCTAAATTTTCAGAAATATCAATATGGTCCATTATTTTAAAATTAAACTTTGGAATATTTCCCCATCTTCTTATTTCTTTGTTAGCATTCTCATCTTCTCCAATTGGAACTGATTCATGAACAAGATTTGGAATAGTTAATGCCAATTTAGAATATGTATTTTCAATAGTTTCCTGCTCTGATTCTAATTTTGTAAGTTCAACTGAGACATTTTTCATCTCCACTAAAATTGATGTAACATCTTCACCAATCTTCTTTTTTTGTGAAATTTGTAAAGCTATTTGATTTTTCTTTTTTCGTAATTCATCAGTTTTAATTATAAATTTACGCCTTTTTTGATCAAATTCTATTAATGTATCTAAATCAAAATCTACAAATCTTGCTTTGAGCATATCCCGAATAATCTGTGGTTTTTCTTTGATTAATTTAGGATCTAACATTATTCAATCACCTTTAATGAAATCTGAATATGTTCTAATACTTCATCAATTGTTGCAATAAGCTGTTTCATGTTATTCTTACTTTCAAAATTAAAAACTAGTTTGTTATCAATATTTTCAACATAAAGACTCAATCCCTCTGGAAAATCTATATTATCTGGTTCTAATGCTTTTTTGACAGTTTCTGCCTTTTCTTTTGATATGTTATTAAGAACTACCTGAACTTGACACGTTAACGACATTTACTTCCAAATAATTAAGAAATTCATCTAATTTGTCTTTAGTTATTTTTGCCCCTGCTGCTGCATTATGACCGCCTCCAATGCCATCAAATTTCTCAGCACCTACCCTCATTAGTTCACTAAGATTGATGTCTGATTTGCAACTAAAGGATTTTCTTGATGAAAACTTTATTGTATTTTCTTCTCCCTTAGTTCTTAAAATTACAATTTTTCCAGTATTTTTTGGCGATCCTGCAATCAATGATGAAATAGTACCCGTCATCGTTTCTGGTACTATGCCTTCACCATTTACCATTACACAAGTTTTGCTTTCTGAAATTCTCCATCTTTCATTTAATAAAATATTCATGTATTCTCTAATTCTTTTTCTATACTCCATCAAAATGGTTTCACTCTCTCTTAGAATTTTATTTCTGTCTCCCATACATACTGCAATTCCAACACTTGAACGATTAATTCTTCCACAGGAGTTTAGCATAGTTGAAAATTCCCTTCCATCTCGTAGGACGCTTCTCTTGTCTTCTCTTGAAAATGTGTAAGTATACCCAATTAATTCTGACATGATTTCAGTAGCATTTTTTCCAGAAGTGAATTTAGTAATTGATTCAATTACTAACCTTTTTTCTTCCTCGTTTAGTTCTGCTGGAACTCTCCATCTACCTTCATCCTTTAATTGAATACCCGATGAATTTAGAAGAGAAAGACATGCATCTCTATTCCATGTTAAACCTTCAATAAATGGTTGTGAAGTAAATGCTAATGCATCAGGAAGTGGTCTAGTTTCTCTTCCGACTAACAATAAATCCAAATCAATATCTATCAAACCTTCTTCTTTGGCAGTATTTGCAATTTCAAAATTTTTACCTGTAAATGACTTTCTTTCTCCTTGATCTTGCCTATCTCCTAACGCGGAAACAACTGCAATGGCAGACAAATCTGAATTTCTTTCATCAAGAGCAATTGATGCAAGGTATGCCATTCCACCTGCACAAATCTCTACACCCCCATCAATTCCATATTTCCAAGCATTGATGACATTTTGATTATCTAACTCTTCTTCTGGAATCTGGTGATGGTCTAAAATAATCCAGTTGTCTCCTAATGTTTCATTCAGATTCTTTGCAAAACCTCCACCAAGATCTGTTATTATGTGGAAATCTCGAGAATCTGTCTTGAAAGATTCTACTATTTTTTTACTAAATTCTTTTGATGTTCTAACCGTACATTTGGCACCTGCTCTGATGAGTGCTTTGGTAATGATGCTTCCAGATGTTAATCCGTCACAATCAATATGGGTTGTGACAAAAATTGATTTTTTAGACTTTATACAATCTGAAATTTTATCTTTGAAAAATGAAAGTGACTCATCAAGCGATTTTGTCATTACTCTAGTTGAGCAACCACTGCTTTATACTTCCAGGTTTTAGGAATTCTCCCAATTCTTTTGTAATAAACAGATAGTCTATGAACTTTAGCTTCAAGTAATTCCAAAGATCTTATATTTCTGTAGTCCCCATTGTTTTCTTTGAGGTGTTTTTGAAGACCTACTGCTTTGTTTACAATATTTTCAAGATCTTCAGGCATTTCTGTTTTCAAACCATTTTCTTCAAGAATTACCCCAATACTTTTTTTGGTAATTACTTTGATTAAAGGAATTGAGTGTTGGTCTCTAAATTTAATTCCTATCTGACTAGGAGTTAATCCATCTTTAGTGTATTTTACCACTAATTCTTCAATTTCCTTAGAACCTAATGTTTTCCAAGAAGGTACACTCAATGTTGCTGGTCTAATAGAATGTGATTTTCCATGTCTATGTGTGTGCATTCTTCCCATAATTCGGCTGAATTACGAACAGAATTAAACGTTACTTTAACTGATCTCATATATTATATCAAAATTTTAAGTTTAGAATAAAAGTTAAATAAGTCCACTGGCTTCAAAACGAACAGGTAAATCAATATGAACACAAAAGTAATTTTTGCAGCAACCTTAATCGCTGTATTTTCCATGGGTTACTATGCAGATAATACCGTAGCATTTGCACAATACATGGGTAATGTTGGTTCAGAAGGCCAAACTGGCAAATACACACTAGAAGAAGCACTAAAACTTCAACGTCTAAGAATTGAACTTGTTGAAGCAAACCCAGATGCTGGTTCAGGAACTCCAATGTTGGGTGCAGATGGTGTATTCGGAGCAGCAGCTATTTCAGCTGCAGTCTTTGGTAGTGTAGCAGGAGCCTTGTTCCTAAAAGGAAGATCTGGCAAATACGCAGCAATGGGTAGAGGATAAAAACTCACACATTTCTATTATTTTATTAGTCATCTTTAGTGAAAACTGATCTCATACTTTCTGATAATAAAAGAAATGTATATATCGCACAAATAGAGCCAAAATATACAATGACTCCTATTGTAGGAACTTTCCTAAACATTCTGTCATCAATTACAGGACAACTAGGACCAAACTATGATCCATTATTTTATGATGTAATGATTTACATCTTTGGAACAATAATGTTCACAGTATTCCTCCTTGCAATGATCTCATTCCACTTGCGTGTACACGGATGGGCTTACAAAGACAACCGTGAAAGATGGGTTGACGAATTGGACAGACACTTTGAAAGAGAAGGTATTGGTCTAATTCCAGACAACGGCAAATACTGGTAAACTTCCTTTCTTCTTTTCATTATTTTTAGAATCTTCAAAAGTATATTCGAATTTAATATTTTGAAAAACTTAATTTTCCCCCAAGTCCGTAACTTCTAATTTCCTGGTGGTAGGAAATCACTGTCTTTAGATTCATCATATGCCTTTGAGGTAAATACTAACTTGTAGTGATATCCATCCTGTAATGGGTGGTTGATGAAACGAGATGATTCTTCACCATTGACAAAAACTGTTGATTTGTCCTGATCCATGTCTCTTAGAGGAAAGTCCCACATCCACAAAAAGTGACCTATCTCCCATGGATATTCCTCTTCCCATTCTGCATAAATTGTTCCATCATCAGTTAACGTATACATGGTTCTATGACATTCTTCATCAGTCAATCCAATATTAGCTGGAATGTCTGCTTTCTTACCATCAATTATCAGTTCCAACGTTGCCTTAATTTTGTATGGGGTCTCTCTATCATTAATGCAAACTTTGAGAGGATTATTTTGATCGATTTGTCCTACAATAAGATGCATTCCTATACCTGCTGACATTGCAATAATTACAGTTATTCCTAAAAACTTTAGTATTTTTTTCCTTTTGTAGGGATCACCCATTCCAGGCCAAATCATAGTGATGGTTTTAGACGTATTCTTTAAAGTCCTTTCTCTTAATCAAACATAATATTGATTGTGTCTAATCATCTTCTTCAATAAAACTTGGTTTGATTAACTATGAAAATATGATTATTTGTTAGAAAATGAAAAGGAAAAAGTTGGGGTTTTTAGATTACTTGCCAAGGTCGTGTTGCAAACGTGATTACATATCCAACACCAATTATGATTGATTGGTATGCAATGTTGCCATATGGAATTGGTTTGATAATTGGGTCTCCTTCAACTACTACTGTTTGACCTGGACCTAGTCCTGGACCAACATTTGCTACATTGAGTTGTGTGTGTACGTGATATACACCTGCTTCAAGTGCTTTTGCAGATAGTGTATATTCAATGACAGAGTTTCCTGAAATGTCAAAAACATTTCCTGGTGGGTCTCTTGCCAACATCTCCCATCTGTTTCCTGCATTAGTAGATTCTGAGAAAATTGATAACCATCCTCTAAGATCTCTCTCTACAAGACTGACTAAAGTTCCTTTAAGTGTCAAGGTTTCGCCAGTTTGAAGAGATTGTCTGTTAAAGGTTTCATCTTCAATTCTAATGAAACGACTCTGGAGTTGTGCTTGGACACCGTGTGCATCTGCAGTTGGAAGAACAATTTCAACCCAGTTGAAACCTAAAGTTCCTAGTACAAGTACAGCGGCTAGTCCAATTACGAATATCTTTTTTTCGACCATAGTTATCCCTAATATTCAGAAAGATAGTATACGTCGTTATATGTTTTACCTTCTTAAGGAGGATCGACAGATGATAGTATGTTTATCTTTAATGATTGACAACCAAAATGGCAAAAAAATGTTAAAATTATTTCATTTTAAGCCATTTAAAATTAATTATTTTTAAAATTTTACAAAAATTTTATGAATAATTTTATAAAAATTCACAACTACCAAAACTCTTACTTTATATTCCTGATTTACATGATTAATACTATGGCACAGATGCCCGCATTAATCCCAAAAGAAGTTGAGATCCAGAGACTAAAGAAAGTCTGGCTCATGGTAATTGCTCTGGGTTCAATTGCAGCATCAGTCGAAGTAGATAACTTCGTTGATGGTTCTCTACATCAGACCTCTATCAGAGATAGTGCATTTACTCCATCACACTGGTGGTTATATTCCCACTTTATTGCATTGCCACTTGGATGGGGAGCAGTAGCACTCTATGATAGAAAAATACCAATTCTCAGAGGTCCAAATAATTCAATGAACACCGGTTTGAAGATGACCATTCTTGGTTACCTTGCAACTATGTTCACAATTGGAATCAATGAGATGTGGCATTTCTGGTTTGTAGAAGAAATATTTTCGGTTCCAAACCATTGGATGTTTAACATGGGTGTAGTAGTTGCATTCATTGGTGCACTTGCGTATGTAGTCAGAGTATATGCTAGACTCATAGAATTAGGTGCAGAAACTCCAGGTGAGAATCCGTATATTGCAGAGATGTACAAGATGGCCTTAGAAGGTAAATTGTACAGCAGATCAATTCCATAGATAAAAAGTGCAAAAGCACATTTTTTTTTATTATTTTGACTGTTACGTAGATCGTAAAGTACCAACAATTTAAGAAAGATTTAAAAGGATTCTGAAGTACATTAAATCCATAATGACTCTTCCTAAAGGATTCGGTTCTGGTGGCACTGGTGGATCATCAAGTGCTGATGTAGAACGAATGATTGGACGACGCGTTGAAAACATGACTGGAATAATTACTGCTTCATACTGGGCAGCACTAATGGCAACTGCAGCTGGAACAGCAGCTGGATATTTTTATTATCCATGGGCATATCCAACAGCAAGTGGTCACTTTGCATTCATCGTACTTGCAATCATTGAATCAATCGGTTTCATCTTCTGTGTTAAAGTCTCAGAAGAAGGTTCCAACAAGAAAAGTAATGGTATAATTGCCGGCAGTATTGCTATTGCAATTGTATTCGTACTTTATGTATCAATATATGTTGGTTGGTAACTAGAAGGAAATTCCTTCAGTCACACTTCTTTTTCATTTTAATAGTCCAAAATAATAATATGCACATAATTTTCATTTTAATTTAAAACAACGATCTCAATTCTACTCTAAAATTTTATATACTGACCGTTTATTCTACTGGATATGGTCTGGTTAAGACGATGTACACACTACATATTCATCATAGTTATAGCAGTAAACTCTACACTGTTATCAATTAACGCAGGAGACTACATCTTCTACACTGACTGGGCTTGGACTTCATTTGTGGTGTTTTCAATATCACAAACGTTAATGCTTGTAGTAGGTGCAGTATATTACCTAACATTTACAGGTGTTCCAGGCACGGCAACGTATTATGCCCTTATTATGACAGTATACACATGGGTAGCTAAAGGAGCATGGTTCTCACTTGGATATCCATATGACTTCATTGTAACTCCAGTTTGGCTACCATCAGCAATGCTGTTGGACTTGGTTTACTGGGCGACAAAGAAGAACAAACACTCTTTGATACTGTTTGGAGGTGTACTAGTAGGAATGTCATTACCGTTATTCAATATGGTAAACCTGATGTTAGTCGCAGACCCGCTTGAAACGGCATTCAAATATCCGAGACCAACATTACCACCATACATGACACCGATAGAACCGCAGGTTGGAAAGTTCTATAACAGTCCAGTTGCGTTGGGTGCAGGTGCTGGTGCAGTGCTGTCGGTAACAATGGCAGCGTTAGGTTGTAAACTTACAACTTGGACGTACAGATGGATGGCCGCATGGTCAAAGTGGGACTAAAAACAAACCCCTCCTTTTCATTTTATTAATTTCATACTAGAGTATACTCTAAATTTTTCTTTAAATTTGATTAAAAAATATTGTATAGGTTGTGATCTTTTGTTGTCTATTTTGACAATATGTAATCTTGTGATTAATGATATTGAAACAGCAATATGGCCAGATACTTGTAACTCCAAAACCATTTGTAAAGTGGGCAGGAGGAAAAAGACAACTTATTTCACTTTTGAATGAGAATTTACCTGAAACTTTTGGTACCTATTATGAGCCATTTTTAGGTGGAGGAGCATTACTATTTCATATTCTTACAAAGAAAAATGGACAAAAATGTAGTATCTCTGATCTTAATTCAGACTTGGTACTGGCCTATACAACCATTCGAGATAGAATTGATGAGCTAATTAGTTCTCTAAAAATTCATGAAAGAAATTATCAAAAAGATTCAAAATCTTACTATTATTCTATTAGATGTAGTAATCCTAGAAGCGAAATTGAAAAGACATCTAGATTGCTTTTTTTGAACAGGACTTGTTTTAATGGATTATACCGTGTTAACAGTAAAGGGAAATTCAACGTACCTCTAGGAAAATATACCAATCCAAATATTGTAAATGATGAAAACTTACATTCTGTTAGCAACATCTTACAATCAAGTAGAGTTTCAATAAAATGTCGTGATTTTGAAGCAGTTCTAAGAGATGCCAAAAAAGGAGATTTTATTTATTTTGATCCTCCATATCAACCAATTAGTGAAACTGCCAACTTTACCAGTTACACAAACAAGAATTTCACATTTGATGATTTGAGCAGACTTGCTAAACTCTGTATGAAATTAGATTCCAATGGATGTAAAGTACTTTTGTCAAATTCAGATTCTAAACAAGTCTCTGATATGTTTACACAGAAACCCTGGAAAATAAGTAGGATTCCAACTAATCGTTCAATTAATTCCAACTCTAAAAAGAGAACTGGACACTTTGAACTATTGATTAAAAATTATTAGAAGCTTCGAACGGGATCTGAACCCGTGACCTTTACATTACCAATGTAACGCTCTACCAGACTGAGCTACCGAAGCACAAATTCACCCAGAAGGAAATCCTTATAATTCTTCATCCTTGCTTCAAACTCTCTAAACTGTTAAATTTCACACAGATTTTTATTCTTTGGGAGGAGTAATCAAGCCTGGCCAAAGTAAGCACTTTGTGCTTTTGGACATGCAGGACTTAAGATCAAATAATGGGTGATCCTGTCTTTCAGGAGTTCGTGGGTTCAAATCCCACCTCCTCCACTGTTCTATTTTGGATGTTTGATTCCTCTAGAGTTTAGAACTTCATAAACATCTGGCAGTGAGAATACAAAACCAATATGTACACAATCTTTTTCTTCACAGAGCAGACAAAACAGTTCTCCTTTCTGAACTGCAACTTCAGCAATTCTATTTCTGATATTATCTTTTAGTATCACACGATCATCATCGACAGAAATTTTTTCAATCTTTGGAGCATACCTTGCAAAGGTCTTGTCCTTTTGCATCATTTCCTCTAACATGTAAGTTACATAACCTGAAAAACTGTTGACACCTTTCATTGCAAGGTCGTCTTTGCTCTTTAGAAAGACATCATGGAATTTATCATAAACAGTTTCTGAAACAGTGATTGATTTGAATCCAGCTTTTGGCAATTTACTTTTCCTTACCGTACATTAAGGTACTCAAGTATATAATGTTTTATTTAAAAGGTACTGTTTCATAGTTGCGGCATTGTCTTCATGTTTTCAGGTTGTTTACGTAAATGAAAATTAGTCTTTATACAATACCCTAATCCAAAAGCACTATGGGTAGAGGCTATTCAACTGAGGAGATGAGACAAAAACTGATTTCAACGTTGGAGAATTCAGAGACTGGTATGTCTGGGGTTGAAGTTGCTGAAAAAATTGGTGTTAACCGAATTACAATGGCAAAGTATCTCAAAGTTTTTGCAGCTGAAGGACTACTCCGACAAAAAAATATTGGAAACGTTACACTTTGGTTTTTAGAACCAGGACAAGAATCTTACAACTTTCCTGATGATTATTTCAAAATAACACCACAATATCTTGATTATTTAATCAAAGGTCATGAGAATCAAGTTTATTCTCTTATTCGTAACTGTCTGCATTCTGGAGCAACAGTAAATCGTTTGATACTTGAAGTAATTTTATCTACCATTAATTCTGTCAAGAATTTGTATGATGAGGGCAAAATTGGAACTGCTGAACAAAATCTCCTTAGAACTACAATTTCAAAATCTCTTCAAATCTTTAATCAACTTCAGGTTGTTTCAGATCCCAAAAAGAACGTAGTTGTAATAGCAGCTGATACCCAAAGCCTCTTGTTTTCTGAAGCCGCATCGTCTGCTTATCATTCTGATGGTTGGAATGTTTCTCATTTAGGTGATATGTCTTCTGTTGTCAATGTCTTGTTTGATATTGATTTTCAAAAATTGATTGGGAAAATTTGGAAACAAAAACTAGGAATTTTGATAGTAGTTGTATTTTCACAAACTGATGAGGGTTTGAACTTTTTTGCAGACTCTATCAATCCTATAAAAGAAAAATCTGGAAAACGAATGAGATTAGTACTATGTGGAAAAATATCCAAAAAAACCAAAATTGACTCTGATCTATTATCTGAAAAACTTGGGGATATCTTACAGTGGTCTCAAACAGTATTTGAAAATATGAAATAATGGACGAATGGGCCCGATGTGATTCGAACACATGACCTTTCGATTATCAGTCGAACGCTCCAGCCAAGCTGAGCTACGAGCCCACGAACAATTCTCTAGGCTGGAGTCATTTAAGTTTAATTTTCTTTCCACTTGATTGAACAGCCAATTGAAGGATCAAAATCCTTTTCAATTTTTTCACCAGACAATAATTTTTGTATGTTGTTAATCATTGTCTTTTCTGTAACTGTATCATCTGGTTTCATGGCATTGTCAATTCTTCCATGAAAAACTAACTGTTTTTGACTATTGAATAAGAATGGGTCTGGGGTGCATATTGCACCATATTTCTTGGCAACCTCTTGTGTTTCATCTACTAAGTAATCAAACCCAAATCCTTTCTCTTTTGCTGTTTGTTTCATAGCATCAAAACTATCCTCAGGATAATCTGTAGAATCATTGCTGTTAATTCCTATGATGGCAATTTCCTTTCCAAATTTTTCATAGAGTTCATTTAGCGCATCTATTTTTGCCTTAACATATGGACAATGGTTACACATGAAAATTACTAGAATTCCTTTGTAATTGCTGTAATCATTTAGCGAATGTTTTTTATCATCAATTCCCAATAATTCAAAATCAGGTGCAATATTTCCTGCTTTCAATTTTACTTGTGATTCTAAAAGTACCATGGAAAAATCATCTTGTTTTCAAATAAAATCCTTGTCACGAAGACAACAATTAAAATCCATAGATTAATCATTTATCATATGGGCCGGTAGTATAGCCTGGTAGTATACCCGCCTTGCACGCGGGGGGTCACGGATTCGAATTCCGTCCGGTCCACTTTTTATTATTTACGATCTATGATGAATTTCAGACTTCTGGATGGATTTAAATAGGATTAGTTATGTTTTCATTTTATGACAAGTCCTGCAGATGGATGGCCAGTATTTATTCCACTCATTGTTGGTTTAGCTCCAGGTTTGATATATTGGATAGCAATTACCGCAAAGAGAAAATAAATTCACATCTCTTTTTAATCTCTTTTTATTATTACTAAAGTTAATTTAGGTTAAACGTTGTTACCTTTTTTGTTCACTATATGATATGTTACACAAAATTAAACTAGCAATTCAAAGAAACTTGATGCAGAAACTTGTTCTAAGCGCATTTTTGATTTTATTTTTAGTTCCATTTTCACAAGTATCCTCTGCACAATTTACAGATAATCCTTCAACACTTTCTACATTTCTTAGTACAACTCCTTTCGTATATCATGATTCTGAGGGATTTGCGATTGTAGTTGGAATGGTTGAAAGTGCTAATTCACAAGCCTTCATTACTAATGTAGAACTTCAGGTAAAATTTTTTGTTGGTTCTGATTCTGAACCATTAGAAATTCTAACAGGTTATACAACACTTCAAGTAATTCCTCCTAATGGACAATCCCCATTTGCTATTCGTTCAGATACTGCAAATCCTAACATTACTAAGGCATCCGTATCCATTTTGAGATTTGATTCTTCAGAAGCTAAAGAAAAATTGCTCACAGTATTTTCTACTGATGTCTTTTTAGAACCTTCCTTTGATTTGTTAGATCCTGATCCTACACTACTCTTCTCAGGAGTTTTGCGAAATGGGGATACTATTTTTAATACTAATGTCTACCTTGCATTCTATGACGTCTTTGAACCTTCAAGAGTTCTTGGAGTATCTACAATTGAAATTGGTGATGTGGAGCCAAACGAAGAAGTACTCTTAGAGTTTAACGAAAAAATCAATTCTTCTGCTGTGGGATTCCTACTGTTTTCTGAATCTGATAAATTTTATTCTGATTTTGTTGATGTAAAAATTCCTCCTCTTCAGGTCTCTACAAAATTAGTAACCATTTCTGATGTGACTGTAGAAGATACAATGGGAAATAAATTATCTGAAATCAAAGTGGGTTCAACTGTTAACATAAAAAGTGAAACTTGGATACAGTTTGCTGCAGATCAGAAATCCAATGAAACTGCATATACCTATTATGTACAAATCAAAGAGTCTGGAACATCCCCCTATGTTGAATATATTGGAAAATTTGATGGACGATTCATTGGGACAGGAACTGAATCTCAAACTATAGATTGGATTCCAGAAAAAAAGGGATTATTTTTCATTGAGACATTTGTTTGGGACAGAAACAATATTCCAATAGCAGAACAAGGTCCAATTGTTTTAATTATTGTAAACTAAACTGAGATTCAAAAAATCAAAGAAATTGATATTATAAAGATGGTTACAAATAAAAAAATTACATATCCTTTAAATTCAGAAAGAATGTTCTGAACTGAGTGCTGAATAATAAATTTAACAAACTTTTCATGATTACTACTATATCATTACTTGTAGTAATTTCGTCAGGTTCCCAGGCTTTTGGTTATGGTGCTCCTCCTCCAAATGATGCTAACAATTACACTGTAAAGATAACCCATGAAAATGAATCGTATAGTCTTGGAGAATCAATAACATTTTCTGGAAGTGTCAACAAATATGATGAAGGCAGGAATTTACGAATTTCGATTTTTGATTCTAGTAATAACTTTATTGTAACTCAGAAAACTCCAGTTAATACTGATGGCACATTCTTACATAGTGTAATACTAAATGAGAAATTCTTTGATGGAAAATTTATAGTCAAAGCTCAATATGGAATTTCAAAGACAACAGTCAAAATAATATCATTTGTGATACAATCCAATGATGATACTTTAGTTTCTCAAGATAACGAAATTCCTGATTGGGTAAAGAATAATGCTGGATGGTGGGCAGCAGGAGAAATTGATGACAATTCATTTGTACAAGGAATTCAGTTTTTGATAAAAGTAGGACTGATGAAAATACCTGCTACTGAACAAGGTTTAGTTTCTCAAGATAACGAAATTCCTGATTGGATAAAGAATAATGCTGGATGGTGGGCAGCAGGAGAAATTGATGACAATTCATTTGTACAAGGAATTCAGTTTTTGATAAAAGTAGGACTGATGAAAATATCAAATTAACATGAAATGATTTTCATTTAATAACAAACATATCTTGAAACAAGAACTTTGGCGTGATTTATACCTAAAACCTATCAAAAAACTAGTAGATTTATTTTCAAAGAATTTCATACATTTGCATGTCTGAATTTTCTCTTGTTGCTACTGGTGGCACATTTGATATAATTCATAGAGGTCATCTAACTTTACTTTCAGATGCATTTGCAATTTCTGATAAAGTAATAATTGGATTAACTAGTGATGAACTTGCTGAAAAAAAGGGGAAGCTCCTAATCAATAAATATAAAAATCGACTTGTGAATTTGATAACAGTTATTTTAAAAGAATTTCCAAACTCATCATTCCAAATTAACAAACTAGACAATGATTTTGGACCTGCTGTTTTAGAGAAAGAAGTTGAAGCTTTGGTAGTTAGCGATGAAACAAGTAATCAAGGTACCATTCTAAATCAACTTAGAGAAGAAAAGAAACTACCTCCTGTTAAAATCATAACAGTTCCAATGTTTTTGGCAAAAGATGGCACAAGAATATCTACCACTCGAATAAAAAACTCTGAAATTGATACAGAGGGAAACTTGCTATCAATTGACTAATAGCTTGTCTAACTTTGAGTAATTGGAATAAAACAAAATTCTAGAATTAAGCCTTATGACAATCATCAATTACATGATGAAAAAAATTGATACTGATATCTCAAACCTGAAACAGGGGCTGTACCCTCAAAATCTCTTATTCTGGTATAATAAAATTATTAGAGAAACAATTGAGATGGCACCTCCTTGGCTTGAAGATAAAATCAAAGTTCATCAAGATCCAATCCTTACAATGAAATTTAATTTGGATATTTCAAAACGTGCAGTTAGATACTTTATGATTGTAGTTGATAATAACCTAGATGATATGCCATATTCAACAAAACTCTATTTTCTCAAAGTCCAAGAGATAATGTCGAATGAAATGGATAAATCTCTCATTTGATACGATTTTATTATTTTAGGCATAGATTGAAGCTCTAACTATCTATATCCAATAAATTTGAATTCTATAGTATAATGGAACTTTACAAATCAAAGTATTTTCAGAAAAAAAAATCTGGAAGAAATTCTAATAGAAACGAAAAACCATTTCGTTCCTTTAGAAATTCCAGAGATGATGGAGATTCAAGAGATGATAGACGCGGAGAATCTACAACTGTAACTTGTGCTGATTGTGGTACAGAA
>JADFLN010000057.1 GCA_022564385.1 Nitrososphaerota archaeon
TGTTCATAGGTTTTGATGTTTGAAAATTCAACATTACAAATATGACACCGATAATTTGCTCCCATTTTTCTTGTTAATAGTGAACTAATGATGCCTAGGGTTACTCCCCAAACTATGTGCATAAACAACGAATTTATCATCTGACTAAGAAAATTACTCTCAATTTCTAGTGCTATTTGTGTAGATGTCATCTCTGGATTAATTTGAGATAAGATTTCTATAGTATTTGGATCTAAAAATATTTGAGACACAGGAATTGCAAATACTGCAAAAACTACAACTCCAGAAATTATACCGTATACTAGTCCTTTATGAATTTTAGAAATATTAAATCGTAATACCCTATGCAGAAATATTCCAGTAATAATACCAATTATAGTTGCAACAAAAAAATGTAATACCAAACCGACTTCAGGTTGTGAAGAATTTACAACTTTAGCCATAACTAACAACATTACGTTATAAGATGAGTTACCAAACAAGTCCAAAAACATTCTAGGCAGATGCATTGTAAATGCACCTACAACAGATCCGATTGCTACAAAAAATATTTCTTTTCTTAATGAAAAATTTACAATGAGTTGAGAATGCATAGAGCCCATTTTTCTAATTGCTTTTAATGAACTTGACCCACTCTTTGAGAGACTCTGTTGATTTTACAATCATTGGGGCATTTCTTTTTACAAATTCAATTTCATCTGAAGGTGTCTTTGGTTTATTATTTTTGTAATCATCATACGTTGATTTTCCATCATAATCAACAAATGCAATTCTTGCACCAAAATTATCAGGTTCTAACATACATGCATCACCTGTAACCACTGCAATGTGAAATGGACAAGATAATAGGGATTCTCCAAGTTGATTTGATGTCATTACATTTTTTCTTTTTAGATCTGGCTCAAGTTGATTAAAATCTGCATAAAAGTAAAATGCACCTTTAGGTTTTGTTGTAATTATTCCATCTATGTTATTCCACTCTTCTGAAAGATATGCTCCCATAATTCGATGAATGTCTCTAGTTATGGCGATGTATTGATCAATTTCCTGATTTGCCTCATATGCCTTGATCGCTGCATACTGAATTGGGGTAGAAACATTGGTGTATACTGTAGCTGCGACTTTCTTATAGTCAGAAGCTATCTTTGTAGCCGAAGTTGTAGGCAGTATGCATGAGCCTAATCGATACCCTCCTGCTGAACGGTCCTTTGATAATCCATTTGTCACAAATGTCCCTTCAGGATATATTGTTCCCATACTTGTAAACTGGGAAAAATCATACGTATCTAGTGCATAAATCTCATCAGCCAAAACCAAAACATTGTGTTTCCTGCAAACATTTGCAAGATCTTCAAGTTCTTGTTTGGTATACAATGCACCTGTAGGATTATGCGGATTATTCAGAACTAAGATGTGTTGTTCGTCATGTAACTTTGATACAAACTCTTCAAACTCATCTGGTTGAATTTTGTAATCATGTTGCGGTTTTAAGAAAAATGTGTGAAAGTGTTTGTTTAAGAGATGAATTTGTGGACGATAGCCAATCCAAGATGGAGAAGGTATAATCACATCTCCTTTGATGATTCCAAATAATGTGTTGATAATGTCCTTGGTTCCAGGACCAATTACTATTCTATTTGGATCAACATCTAATCCAAAATGTCTTTTGTTAAAGTCAGAGATTGCAATTCTTAACTCTAAAATTCCTTCAGCAGCTGAATAGTGTCCCTTTTCTGCAGATTCTGCTAATGCTTTTGATAAAACTGGAAGAACATGAAAAGGTGACTGCCCAAATCCAAGGCCATAAAATTCTTCAGTACAGCCACCAGAAGCACATTTTTTTCGTTGTTCTGCAACCATCAATCCAACTTTGAGATTGTCTGGCATTACGACCTTGTCAACTTGATTTTCAACTTGAATTTCATTCATGTTTTCTAATCAAATAATATTTTTGAATAAATGTTAAAAGACTTGTCCCAAATTCATCTAAAGCAATTTGGTTTAAATTTGGGAATCTCCTTAAATATTCTTTTTTTAAATATTTACCAGCATGCAAAAAATTCTATCTATTACCATATCTACTGTGTCGTTAATGCTACTTACAATGTTTATCCCTGCTAATTTTGTACATGCTGCTGAACTACCAGAATACTGTTCTGATGTAAATGGAAGTATAGTCTGTGAAATTTCTATCTTACCTTATTCCCAACCAGGATCTTACACTCCTGAAACTGCAAAAATTCCAGTTGGTGCCTCTGTAATATTTACAAATACTGGGCCTGAAATTCATACCGCTACTAGTACTGGTGCTAGCCCTGATGCATCTCCTGGTGATGCAAGTTCTATGGTAAATGGCATATTTGATACTGGAATTCTTGGAATTGATAGTGTGGCAGATCCTATTGTTATGAATGATGATGGCGTTTTTTACTATTATTGTGCAGTTCATCCTGACATGAGGGGAACTTTGATTGTAGGTGATGCAACAATTGCTCAAGTTACTTCTGAAAATATATCTAGTGACTCTACTAATTCAACAGATCTAATATTTACTGCAACATCTTCTAGTGACACTTCAATTACGGGTGGAGAACTACCTCTCACCAAAATAAAATCTGTAGGTAACACTGCTTACATTATTGATGGTATAACTCCAAATGGTGGTCATGACGCATTCAGTTATGATGGTTCAGGTCACAAAAGAATTACTGGAAATGTTCAAGTTGATTTGGATCCAATAACTAACACTGGAATTATCACTGCTGAATGGACTGATCCTCAAGGAAACAAGTGGACTTACAAACAAACACAATTTGCTGGTGGTAATCAAATGTACATCGGTGAAACTATTGATGGTGTAACTCAAACCACATTAGACTTAGATCCTATTGCAATTAATCACTTTGAACACGGCACAACTGGTGCAGGACCAACAATAGAGCCAACACTCTTTGTTTATTTGGCATCTTGGGGACCAGCTGAAGTTACTAAAAACGGAGTATCTCAAGGAATCTTTGAAGGTCACATGATGGTAACTGATGGTGCAAGAAATTCAGAGACTGGTAAAATTGTACAAAGCGATGGAATCACTCCATACTCTCCAATGTCTCCAAGTAATTCTTTAGTAAATCGTAATACTGCACAACTACACTTAGTATATCATACTGCTCCTGCTCCTGAAATGACTGCTAATTTCCCACCTCCTTTTGAGGTCTTTAATCACTTGATGTTTTATAATTTGGATCCATTTATGCCAGTAACTCATGTCATTGGAACTAATACCTATGTCATTGATGGTATAACTCCAAAGGGTGGTCATGACGCATTCAGTTATGATGGAAGTGGCCACAAAAAAACAAGTGGTCAAATTGAAGTAGATTTAGATCCTATAACTAATACTGGTAGCATCTTGGCTGAATGGGTTGATGAAGACGGAAATAATATGAAACTAGTACAGACACAATTTGGTGGAGGAAATGAAATGTACATTGGTGAAACAATTAATGGTGTAACTCAAACCACATTAGACTCAGATCCTATTGCAATTAATCACTTTGAACACGGCACAACTGGTGCAGGACCAACAATAGAGCCAACACTCTTTGTTTATTTGGCATCTTGGGGACCAGCTGAAGTATTCAAGAATGGTGTATCTGAAGGAACTTTTGAAACTCATATGATGATTACTGATGGTGCACGAGATGTACAATCTGGTAAAATATTCCAAAGTGATGGAACTACTCCGTACTCTCCAATGTCTCCTTCAAACTCTGCAGTAAATCACAACACTGCACAAATTCATTTAGTATATCACACAGCTCCTGCTCCTGAAATGACTGCAAACTTCCCACCACCTTTTGATGTCTTTGAGCATACAATGTTTTATGACATTGATGTATTGCCACCAACTGTAAAGCCTGCTCAATTAACAGAACCTGAAATGGATTTGTCAAAAATGTCTCCAAGAGGACAAATGAAACATGGTGTTGATCCTGCAGATGTTCAATGTCGTCAAACCTTTGAACTTGTAATGAAAATTTCAAATGGTTCAGCTGCATGTGTACATTCTAATTCTATTGAAAAACTAGTTCAACTTGGTTGGGCTGGTCAATTTTAGACTTTAAAATTATGAAAGCCATTTGGAATGATGTTGTATTAGCCGAAAGCGATGATGTTGTTTCTCTCGAGGGCAACATGTATTTTCCAATGGATTCATTAAAAAAAGAATATTTTGATCAAAGCAAATCAACGTCTTTGTGTCTTTGGAAGGGCAGGGCAAGCTATTTTTCTGTAACGATAAATGGGGACACTAACAAAAATTGTGCCTGGTATTACCCAAAACCATCATTTCTGGCAAAAAAAATCAAAAATCGAGTTGCTTTTTGGCAAGATGTTCTGATAACGAAATAGAATTTCAATTAAAAAGGAATATGGACTAAAAATTAGTTTATATTTCAAAACCAATAATTATTTTTATGCCATTTGATTCTTTATGTAAAAATAAAATTTTCAAAGATGTTCCAAATTATAAAGATATCATCGTTGACAAACACATGAAAGAATTGTTTTCCTCTGTTTTTACTGGAATGAGTGGAAGATATACTAGGATGAGAATTATTTGTGCTATTACTGAAGAACCCATAAATGTATTAGAACTCTCAATAAAACTAAATTTAGATTATAAGACAGTACAGCACAACATCAAAGTTTTGGAAAAAAGTAATTTTATAATTAGAGAAGGAACTGGTTATGGTGATATGTTTTTTATTTCTGAACTTATTTCTTCAAATTTACCTACATTATACTATGTAATTAGAAAAGTAGAAGCAAAACTAGACAAAGCTGAAAAAAAATATATTGATTAATTTTTTTTCATATGGAAAAATTGGAATGAATTTGGGAATTTAATTAAATACATTATTTATTTTTACATCTTTAATGTCAATAGTATTTGCAAAACCAGTTTCAGAAAATAAATCTGCAGCAAGTTTACTTGTGATAAGAATAGGTATGTCTTTTGCATTTTTCTGGGCTGGTTATGGTAAAGCATCTGATCCTGCAGGCTTTGGAATGATGCTACAAAACATGGCTGGTATCCCACCTGAAATGGCAACAAGTATGGCTCTAATGATTGGAATTTTTGAGATTATATCTGGCGCTTTAATTTTGTCTGGTTTATTGACAAGGCCAGCTGCAATATTTCAAACTGCAATCCTAATAGGTGCTATGGTGATGTTTGGATTTGATTTTACTATGGGGCCTGCAATCTGGAAAGATCCAACCATGTTAGGCGTGGCTATAGGCCTTGTTATTTATGGTTCTGGTAAATTTGGAATCGATTCCTTGATTTCACAAAAAATCAAAACAAAATAACCTTTTTTTCTTTTTTTAAAATCTAATAAATTTTGTTATGATTTGGGAATTTCAATAAATAGTATCATTATGACTTTTAATTATATTTGTGAAAAAAATGCTTGAAACAAACTTTGTTAAAATTTGTAGTATCTCTGAAATTCCAGAAAATGGAATGAAAATTTTTAACATGCATAATATTGAATTTGTAGTTGTAAATCAAAATACAAAATTCAGTGCTATCTACAACAAATGCCCTCATATGGGAGGTTCATTAGGAGATGGTTCACTAGATGATTCAGGTTATCTTACATGTCCACTACATAATTGGCAATTTGATTTGGAAACCGGAAAAGGTCCTGAAGGATACGAAGACTCTGTACCTACTTTTGAATTAGATGTACGAGATAATACTATTTTCATTAATCAAAATCAATTATTAGAACTTGGAAAAAATAGAGATTATCTAGTAAGATTTGATCACAATACACGACAACGCTTTGAGAGAACTCATGATAAGGTAATGCCAGAAATGGATAATATTGCTGCAAAAGCAAAGTGGAAAATAAAAGAGATTGCACCTATGGGTACTCTAAAACATGTTCCAATGTTTGATAATATTTTATTCAAAGCAGCTCAACTGTACAGGACACCATTACTAGAAGAAGAAAAAGTTAATCTAAAAACAATCATTGGAAAAACTGCAAAAATCCCTCTTGAGATTTCAATGCCTGTTTATGTCTCTCATATGTCATTTGGAGCATTATCTGAAGAAGCAAAAACTGCACTTGCAATAGGATCAAAAAAAATGGATACTGCAACCTGTTCAGGAGAAGGTGGTAGAAACCAACGAGAATATGACAATGCTGGAAAATATATCTATGAAATTAGCACTCCTAAATTTACAAGAAATGAAGAATGGATAAAATCTGCAGATGCAGTTGAAATAAAGATTGGCCAAGCAGCAAAACCTGGTTTGGGTGGTCATTTACTTAAGGAAAAGATAACTCCTGAAATTGCAAAATTAAGAGGCATTCCAGTAGGTCAAGATCAAATATCTCCTGCAAGAAATACTGAAATTAACAGTAAGCAGGATCTCAAAGATTACGTATCACAACTTAAAGACATTACAGGTGGTAGACCAATCGGAATAAAGTTTGCAGCAGGACATGTGGAGGGAGACTTGGAGCATGCATTGTATGCCGAACCTGATTTTATTACAATTGATGGAAGGGGTGGTGGAACAGGTGCAGCTCCTGTTTATGTTAAAGATAATTTTGCAATGCCTGCAGTATATGCTGTTGCAAGGGCAAGAAAATTTTTAGATAAACATCAAAGTCAGATATCTCTTGTCATGACAGGAGGATATAGAACATCAGGTGAAATCTGTAAGAGCATTGCAATGGGTGCAGATGCTGTTGCAATTGCAACATCCGCAATGATTGCAATTGGTTGTCAACAATACAGAACATGTCATACTGGAAATTGTCCAGTAGGAATTGCAACACAAAAACAAAACTTGAGAGATAGATTTAGCATTGATGATTCTACTGAAAGATTTGTAAATTACATGTCAATTTTGAAAATGGAGATTGATGAAATAACCCGTGCAACAGGAAAAAATGATGTTCATTCTTTGGGGTATGATGATTTGATTACTACTGATATTGATATCTCAACTGGTACAGGAATAGAACATGCCTAATTTGAAGCTCGAAATCAAAAATTTGCATAAAATTTGTATGGCTATGGGAGAAATTAAACAGCAACTTATAGAAGAATTACCTCATTATGGACATCACGGCTTATTCTTACAAAATGATGAAATCACAACTGGATTATTTGATAACAAAATTGAGATAAAAATTAATCTTTTAACTGGACAATTACTGTATTTTGAAAATGAGCATGGATCTTTTATTGACTTGAATAATGATGATGTTTTAGAGAAATTAAAATCAATTACATCTAGAAAAAATGTAAAGATATCTGCAGAATCATTGAACAACACAACTGAACAAGAATTAACAAATTATCATGATTTTGCAAAAAAAGCATTACAAATACTGGAGTTATTTCGAATGAATTTGCGTGATAATTTTACTTTAATTCATTTGTGGCCACATCACTTTGATTTTTCTTTAGAATGGTATACAGGAAGCAAAGATGAACAAATTGGAACTGGAATTTCTTCTGGAGATGAACAATACCCTAATCCATATTTGTACATGAATCCATGGCCTTTTGAAGAGAAAATCATTGAAAAACTCCTTCCTATTGGAACGTGGCATACTGATGGATGGAATGGTGTCAAAGTAGAATGGGATAAATTAGAACAATTTTCCACAAAAGATGCTGCAGAAAAAATCACTGAATTGTTCTTAATTGTAAAAAAATCATTTTAATGATCTTATTTGAATCTGGGAATTTTTTTAAATATGCTTTGAACTGATATTTTTTATTGGTTCAAGTATGTAAAGGACTGTGTGTAAGATTCGAGAGAAGTAACAAATCAGGAAATATTCGGTACAAAATAGGACAAAAATTCTGCTCTCGCTGTGCTTTGTTTTTTTATACTGAAAAATTTATTTGTTCATGTTGTAGGACCAAACTTCGTTCTAAGCCCAAAAGTAAAAGATATGATTTGTGACGATTGTAATCATTCAAAAGGAGATTGTGATTGTCTTTGTTGTTGCTCCATTGCTAAAATAGGATGTCCTACATGTATTGTTCCTGTTTTGGCTTATAGGGGAATTAAAAAATTGATTAGAAAAATAAAAACTCAATCATAATGCCTATAATTTTTAAAATATGTTTTTTTAGAATTAATATAAAATATCTGTTTTAAGACTATCTCAAAACAGATGGTTCAATTTCTTTTTCACAAACATTGATTATCTCAAGTGCACTTTTAATTACACTTTCAAGAGTTTCAAATTTCTCATCCATCTCTTCAAAAAATTCCTCAAGATCATTGTTTGTATGATTCATTTGTAACATAGAAATACTAAGTAAAAATTATATATAATTAAATTCCCAAATTCATTCCAATTTCAATCAAATTTTATGAATAGTTTCTAAAAACATTGATATTTTATATAAAATTATTAATTTTTAGAGAAAACAGAATTTAGGAATAATTTGGGAGTATGCTCAAATAGTATCACACAAATGATACTTGTGCTAATTTCAGAAAAAATAACAATCAATGCTTCTTCAGATGTGGTTTGGAATCATCTACGAACACTACAAGGAGCAGAACAATACCTTACTATAGTCACAAAATCAGAAGTTAATGGTACTGGCTTAGGCACAACTAGAACTTGTGATATAAAAATGGGAGAACAAAAATTTCAGATAAAAGAAACTCTTGTAAAACTAGATGATTCTCAAAAATCTCTTACCATATTAATTGATGATGCTCCTCCAGCAATGAAGGATTTACAAATAAATTATTCAGTAAGTGGTAATGGCGATTCTTCAGATATTGTGATTAATAACGAATTTGAACATACGCCAGAAAGCGAACAGATGATCAAAGGAATATTAAACATGATTTGTACTGGTCTAAAAAAATATCATGAGCAATAATACAAGTCAAAAACAACTTACAGAAAATAAAATAAAAGTAAAATTTTATAAAAATACACTTGAAATCATTGCAACACCAATTATTCCAAATAGACCCGCAAACACTTTTTCCATCTTATCTGCAGAAAACTTTCCTTGTAGTCTACTTCCAATCTGACCACCAATA
>JADFLN010000058.1 GCA_022564385.1 Nitrososphaerota archaeon
AGTGTTTGTGCGAGATTATGGTTCTCAGTTTAGAATGAAAAGTGAAATGCGAACAATCATGTACGAAGAATTCAAAAAATATGACATCAGGATACCATGGCCTATCCGAACGGTATACCAAGGTGATGAGAAAAGAGAAGCAGAAGAAATTGGAAAATTCGATGAAATGCGTAACCAAGTGGTTAAGAAGTATGGCACCAAAAAGACTGAGGGCACGGCGGAAGAAGATTAATCTTCTCAAAACTTAAGAATCCCATTAGATCACATTTTCTTATTGAGTAAGATTTCAGTAATTTCAGGAAAATCATCAGAGGATTTAGCAAGAAAATTATCGAGAAGAATAAAAGCAAATCTTGTAAAATCAGAAGTTAAAGTTTTTCCTGATGGAGAAAGTAAAATTACTCTTAGTGGAAAAATATCAAAAAGAAGATCAATTGTTGTACAGTCAATTTATCCTCCTGTTGATACAAATCTAATTCAGACATTGTCATTAATTTCAAAAGCTAAAGAAATATCATCTGAAGTAATTGCAGTAATTCCATATATGGGATATGCTAGACAAGACAGAGAATTTTTACCAGGAGAAATTATTACGATGAAAGTTCTTGCAAAATTGTTTAAAGGAGTTGGCGCATCAAAAATAATTGCTGTTGATATTCACAGTATAATGAGCCTCAAACACTTTACTATCAAATCAAAGAATGTGACAGCAATTCCAGATCTAGTGAAATATTTTAAGAAATTGAGCCTAAAAAACCCTTTAGTTGTCTCCCCTGATCAAGGTGGAAAAGATAGGGCAAAAGAATTTGCTAAAAAATTTGAATCAGAGTATATTGCTCTAGAAAAAAAGAGAGATAAAAAAACAGGAAAAGTACAAATCAAAACAAAAAATTCAGATAAAGTTGCAGGTAGAGATCTAATCTTAGTTGATGATATGATAAGTACGGGTGGAAGCATAATCAAGGCAACACAATTTCTTAAAAAACAAAAATGTAAGAGAGTGTATGTTGCATGTACACACGCTCTTTTAATAAACAATGCTGAAAAAAAGATAAGAAAAGCAGGTGTCACAAGAATTATTAGTGCAAATACGATTCCTGGTAAAACATCAGTTGTTGATGTATCAGATACAATTGCAAAGGCAATAGTATAATGCCAGAAAGTTTTTTTATTTTATCTAAAGATTATCCAGAACTTGCAAGTGATGAAATAATTGCAATATCAAAAATGTATGATAGATTTGCTAAAGCTAAAGTAATTTCTAATTTAGTAATCATCCAATCAAAAACAAGTTGGACTGAAATTACAAGGCGCGCTTCTTTTGTTAAAGTTTCTGGACAAATATTACGGAAGATGTCAGGATTGTTTTTGGACGAGAATAATTTTCAAATATTAAAAAATGCAAATACATTTGTTTGTAGAATAATTAATTTATCAACAAAGCAATTTGATATTCCAGAATTAGAAAATTCTATGGGTGATATGATATCAAAGTTCTCACATGCAAAAGTAGAGTTAGAAGATCCTGATATTACAATATATCTAATTTTTACAGATAGGGAGAGCTTCTTTGGATTTTCAAAACGAGTCATAAAAATAAACAGGCCAAAGAAAATCAAAAATCATCCTCATGAATTAGATTGGAAACTAACAAGAGTTATGATAAACTTGATTGGGTTAAAAGAGGGGGAGACAGTATGTGATCCATTTTGTGGAACTGGTACAACACTTTTAGAGGCTGAATCTATGGGTATCCATGCAATTGGATTAGATTTTGACGAAAAAATGTACAAGATTTCAAAAGAAAATCTAAAGGCAAATGGGTATAAATCAAAGGTTTTCAAATCAGATTTTCAAGAATTGTCAAAAATCTCTGAAAAATTTGATGGAATTGTCACTGACTTGCCATATGGAATAGCATCAAAAGTATCAGAAAAACCAGAAGAAATCCTAAAGAAATTTTTCTCAATTCTGCCTAAACGTAAGAGAATGGCAATTATGTACAAAAAAGAATTGGATAGTAATTTGGAGTTAGGTGGATTAAAGAAATATGAAATCTATAGGCATAAAAGCTTGACAAGAACAATTTTGATTAAATGAAACTTGTATTCTTAGGAACATCAGCATCCAGACCCACTGAAAACAGAGGACTATCTTGTATTTGTTTAGAAAGAGATGGGGAGATCTTAATGTTTGATGCAGGAGAAGCTGCACAAATTTCCTATATTAAATCGGGTTTAGGATGGAACAAAAAAATGAAAATGTTTGTTACACATCTACATGGAGATCACTGTGTAGGGATTCTAGGATTATTACAAACAATGTCTATGGAAAACAGAACCGAGACTTTGGAAATTTTTGGCCCAAGTGGAATTGATGAATTCATTGCAGCGAACATTAAAATATTAAATTTTGGATTATCATTTCCTATTTTAATAACTATTATCAAAGAAGGGAAAATTTTGGAGAACAAAAAATTTTCAATGTATGCATGCAAAGCAAATCACTCAGTCACTGCATTTTCATATCTATTTGAAGAAAAAGACAAGCCTGGAAGATTTAATGTTGAAAAAGCTAAGGATCTAGGCATACCTGAAGGAGAACTGTGGAATAAATTACAAAATGGAAATGAAATTATCATTAATGAAAAAACAATAAAACCAAGTCAGGTGTTAGGAGAAAAACGTCCAGGTAAAAAAATAGGAATTTCAGGTGATACAATGCCTACCAAAGAATTAGAAAAATTTTTTGAGAAATGTGATTATCTTGTATTTGATTCTACATTTCTTGATGAAGAAAAACAAAGAGCACAAGATACATGTCATTCTACTGCAAAACAAGCTGCAACTTTAGGTAGAAATGCAAAAGTAAAAAATTTAATTCTAACACATTTTTCAGCTAGATACAAAGATGAAGTTGGACATTTGAGAGAAGCACAAGAAATTCATCATTCAGTAATAACTGCAAGAGATCTTTTAGAAATAGAAATTAAATGAGAATGTTTGAAATAATTAAAGATCAAATTAAAGATATTAAGAAAATTGTATTTGTTACAGGGGCTGGAATTTCACAAGAAAGTGGGATCCCGACATTTAGAGGGAAGGATGGATTGTGGAGAAACTATGATGTAATGAAATTAGCTACAATTGACGCATTTTATGATAATCCAAAATTGGTTTGGGAATGGTATAATGAAAGAAGAAAGAATATCTTTACTGCACAACCAAATCTTGGTCACAAGGCAATTGCTGAACTTGAAAAATATGCGAATGTAGTGATATTAACACAAAATATTGATGGACTTCACCAAAAGGCTGGTAGTTCAGAAGTGTTGGAATTACATGGAAGTATTATAAAGATCAAGTGTTCGGTTTGTGATTTTAAAGATGAAATGGTGACAGAATTTTCTGAAATTCCACCATTATGTAAATGTGGAAATATACTTAGGCCGGATGTAGTCTGGTTTGGGGAATCTTTACCACAAGATGTATGGCAAAAAGCCGTGATTTTTGCAAATGAATGTGATTTGATGATAATTGCTGGCACATCTCTTGTTGTATCACCTGCAAATACATTACCAATCTATGCAAAACAAAATAATGCAATATTGATAGAAGTCAACCCAGAAGATACTGAAATGTCATCAGAGATGGATTTAGTTATAAGAAATACAAGTGCAAATTCACTACCTGAATTTGTTACAATGTTTAAAGAAAACTAAATAATTATTGAAAAATATGCCAACAGTTTTTGAATCATAGTCATCACCAATCTGTAAAAATATTTTTAATGGATTCAATAGGATTAAAATTTGAAATCTCTTCAGAAATGATTTTTTGAGATGATTCTTTTACTTCAGAGACTTCATTAGTAATCTTGTTTCCAGCTTCACTAATTTCATTAGTTATAGAATTGCTTGTTTTATCCACTATTTTATCAATTGATGAATCAATTCTTTGTTCTACAGAATCTGAAGCTATAGAACCAAAGTTGGATACATCATCAATTAAAGAATCAAATACGGTAGCAGAAGTTAAGGGAAATATGTTATTAATTTCTGTGGAGAATATCATGCCTCCCAAAATCACAATACCAGCTATTATGCCTAATTTTATGAACATTAAGTAATAATTCTAAAAAAAGGATTTTAGATTCAAACTAAAAAAATATTCAAAAATGATTGAATTTTCTTAGCTAAGTTTCATCATATCCTGAAACAATCCAGTCAATTATTCTATCAATATGTACTGAAGTAAGAATTACTTTAATTGGTCCTAGTGGAGATTCATCTGTTTTTTCACAAATTGCTATTTTTTCAACAAAAGCTGCTTGTTTATTTAGATAAAACCAAGTTGTATCATTTTCTAAATTTTTTTCAAGATTACGTCTATAAATTTTTTGAGTTTGTTTTGTATGTATTGTTTCAAAAATCTTTTCTAAAGACTTGAGATCATTTGATTGAGCACTAATTGAAACATTTTCAGTTTTTATGGTTGAGTATGGAAAAATATTTAAAATTGCTTTTTGAATTTTTTCTGGATCCTCAGAGGGATTTACTGAACAAAACATTTCTATTTTGCAACTAATACTTGGAATTTTCATTCTATCCAACTTTGAATAATCTTAAATGCAGTTTCTACTAATTTGTCTTTTGTTAAATCAATATTTGATATTGCATAATCTGATAATGCAATTGGATTACTGATTCCAACACCTAATTCACGGTTATCTCTTTCATTAAAGTGATCTTTTGTTTGAGGGTCATCTAATCTTCCTCTTTTTTGTAAAAAATTAAATCGAGTATCAGTTGATGCATGAATTGCTAGTAGTTTTACATTACCAAATTTTCTAAGAACTTGTATCTCATCATTAGATCTTACTCCATCAATTAGTATCACACTTGCAGTGGAGGTTTCTATTTGTGGTTTGATTAATTTTGCCACTGCACCAGGACCATTTTTTTCCCTAAGCTCAAGCATTAGTTTTCCAAGATTAGAACTAGTTAGTTCCAAATTTCTTTTTGTAGCTTCTTCCCTAACTGCATTTCCCATATTGATAATGTCATATCCTTTTGGCTTCAATCCTTCAGCAATAGTAGTTTTACCAGCCCCAGGCATGCCTGTTAAGCATATAATTAATTTTGCCAATACATATCAAAAAAGAGGCTGGTCTATGAAGCTACCGGAAATTATTATAAAGATACTTTAAAGAATGTTATATGCGAACTTTTGTAGCAATTGAAATCACAAATGATATTATTATTAATTCCATAAAAAAATTTCAAACTGAAATTAACATTAATGCAAAACCCATAGAATCAAAAAATTTTCATTTTACTTTACAATTCTTAGGTGAAATTTCAGAGGAGATTTCACAAAAAATTATTCAGGCACTTCGTAAGATTGAATTTTCAAGTTTTAGTGTAAACTTGAAAGGTGTAGGTGCATTTCCCAAACCTAAATTTCCAAGAGTAATTTGGGTTGGAACAGATAATGATGGAGGAAATATGCTAATTCAATTATCAAAAAAAGTTGAAAAAGCATTAGAGCCTTTAGGATTTTTTTCAAACAAGCCATTCAAATCCCATATCACAATTTTTAGAATTAAAAAGAAGATTGAAGATATAACAAATGAATTGAATAATCATAAAACAGTAGATTTTGGAATTCAAGAAGTTACTAATATTAAATTAAAAAAAAGTGAACTTACATCAAATGGCCCAATCTATTCTGATTTAGAGGAGATTAAAGCAGTAAAATGAAACAAATTATTTCCAAAGTTTCTAGGACTGTTATTCCATCAAGAGTAATAGAAAAATCAAAAAACAATATTGCAGAACTGGCATTTAAATTAGTTAAAAAAGAAATTAAAAAATTTCCTGAAGTAACAGGGTTAGAATTTGGTGGTTCATTTGCAAAAGGTACATGGTTATCAAAAGATGCAGATATTGATATTTTCATCAGATTCAAGAAATCTACATCAGAAGAAAAATTTGAAAAAATTTCAAAAAAAATTGGTTTTGAATCATTGAAAGAGTATTCTCCCTATGTTAGGTATTCTGAGCACCCATATGTTGAGGCTAAAATTAGGAATACTAAGATCAATATTGTACCATTTTATAATGTAAAAATTGGACAATGGAAAAGCGCTGCTGACAGATCTCCATTTCATACAAAATTTATGAAAAAATCATTGACATCAAAAATGAGAAACGAGGTTAGAATTCTAAAAACATTTCTAAAGTCAAATAAAATTTACGGAGCTGAAATTGCAAAGCAGGGATTTAGTGGTTACGTTTCAGAAGTTTTAGTTATACGTTTTGGAAGTTTTGAAAATGTAATTGAATCAATATCAAAAATTGAAGAAAATCAAATTATTGGAAAAACTTCAAAAAAATTTAAAACATCAATAGTGATTATAGATCCAATTGATAACAATAGAAATTTAGCTGCAGCAATTTCTGATGAAAGTCTTGGAAAATTTATTCTTGCTTCTCTAGCTTTTAAAGAAAAACCTGCATTAAAATTCTTCAACAATAAAAAATCAATTATTTCAAAGAAACATTGGGAAAATTTGTTAGTAATAAAATTTAACTTTAAAATTAGAAGCCCAGACATAATTTGGGGACAAATTAAAAGAGCTACTTCATCATTGTTCACTCAATTAGAATTGGGTGGATTTAATGTGCTAAGAAGTAAGCCTTACACAGATCAACAAAAAGAGGTCTATCTTTTTTTCTTGTTAGAATCTGTAAAAATTCCAAAAATTTATCCAAAAAATGGACCAGAATTTTTCAGAGTAAACAGTTCCAAGAGTTTTATTTCTAAAAATCTTCTAAAAACAGAATTAATGTGGATTGGAGATAATAGAAAAATAATTTCATTAGAGAAAAGAAAACATACTGAAGCAATAAAATTCATGACAGAGTTTTTGAAAAAGAATCTCAGAACATACATACCAAAAGGTCTACAAAATGATTTCAAACGAGGTTTCAAGGTTTCAGTAGGACACAAAAATTTAAGCAAATCAATTAAAGAGGCTGCAAGTGAGTTGATTTCAACAGATGGTATACTCCTTCATTTCAATTAAGAAATTTTCTGATGAGCCATACTCAAAGATTCTGGGATATCCAAAAGCCACTAATCGTCAAATAAGATCAAGAATTAATGAATTAGAGAAATTAAAAATCAAGTCAATTTCATTAATAGGACCTACTACACTTGGAAATTTAGCAATTTTAGGAAAGGGATACGTTGGAGTTGTAGTTCTAGCAAAAAAAGGTAGCAAACAAGTTGCATTAAAAATTAGAAGGACAGATTCTCAGAGAAATGAAATGAAAAATGAAGCTACTCTACTAAAATTAGTTAATACAGTAAATGTTGGACCAAAAATGTTTGTTGCTAGTAAAAATTTCTTAGTTATGGAATATCTTGAAGGAATCAAAATTATTGAATGGGTAAATTTGTTAGAAGGAAAAGGTAGTGCAAAGAAATTGAAATCTACAATTAGAAAAATTTTAGAAGATTGTTATAGATTAGACCAGATAGGTTTTGATCATGGTGAATTAAGTAATATTTCAAAACATGTCATTATAGGTAAAACTAAATCTACACTAATCGATTTTGAAAGTTCTAGTACTAAGAGAAGACCGTCAAACGTTACATCAGTTACTCAGGCAATTTTTATTGGATCAGGAATTGCAAAAAAAACTCAAAAAATTTATAAAAATCCATCAAAAGAAAAAATCATCAAGATCTTAAAACAATACAAACAAGAAAAAACACGAGAAAGTTTTGAAAAACTATTAAAAATTCTAAAATTATAATGGGACCGGCAGGATTTGAACCTGCGATCACTAGTCCCCCAGACTAGTATCATACCAAGCTAGACTACGATCCCTTGTCTCACAGGCACAAAATGAAATTATTAAATCGTCGTATTGATTAATTAAATTCATGAAGATTTGTAATATTTGTCACAAGATTTCTGCTACTGATCAAGATCATTTAGATTGTATTCAAAAAAGAAGTATCGAAATGGAAGATATGGATTTTAAAAACAAACTTCCAGAAAAATTAGAATTATCAAATAACCCACAAGATTTAGCTGTTGGAATAAAAGCTATCTTAGAACATCTTACAAAAAGTAAAGATAAAGAGAATAAATTATAACCATTTTGATAATCTTTCTTTTTCAAATTCTAATTTTTTAGAAAGATTATCAGATGTTGATTCAGTAAGTTTTGTTAAAGGTTTTGAATTTGAAAACATGTCAACTTCAAGAACAGATGCAGTATCTCTACCTGATTCTATGAAACAGCCACCTTTTCCGTCAAACAGTAAAAATTCTTCTTTGGATTGAATTTTTGAGATAATATTTTTTGCAACTATAATACCTTCACCTTCTGCAAAAACTCCTGCCTTTGGAACTGCCATATTTTCAGTAACTGATAAGATAGTAACATCACCTATAGCAAAGACATTTTCAAAAGGTGTTTTACAGTCTCTGTCTATTGGAATAAATCCTGATTCTTTTGCTAATCCTGAATCATAGATTACCTGTGGAGCAACATGTGGTGGAATAGCTAAAAGTAAATCAAAATCAGCTTCACTGTTTTCAAAAATTAGTTTTTTGGATTCAACAGATTTTATTTTACAAGAATTATGAAAAGTAATTTTTTCAGAATTTACAAGTTCAAGAATTTGTTTGCTTACTTCAGGACCAGCTGCTGGTAAGGTTATAGGAGCTGGACTGTAAAAGTCAATTTGTACAGAATCACGAATTCCTCTTTTTCTAAGCATGGCGTCTATTAGCAAACTAGCCTCAAATGGTGCAGGGGGACACTTGTAAGGCATTCCCATTATTGATATCGCAATTTTTCCAGACTCTATGCTCTCAAGTCTATCATGAATTTCTGAGAGATGATTGTGATCATACAGATTGAATCCATTTTCGATTAATCCTGGAATTTTTTGAGGAGCTAAAATGGCCCCCATAGAGATTATTAGAAAATCATACGAGAAGTTTTTGG
>JADFLN010000149.1 GCA_022564385.1 Nitrososphaerota archaeon
CTCAACAGTGGTTACAAGTGCAAAAGGTGGAACTTTAACGCCATAACTTTTGAGGATTGACTTTGATAATTCTTCGGTGATGACTTTGTGTTTAGTTTGAATAATTTCTTCAAAAATTTTCTTTACTACAACCATAGTTCGATCGATAAAATCAAAACTAAGTATATTAAACTTTGGTCAAAGATTGAATGATGATTTGAAGTTGTTGTAAAAATTCTTCATATTTGATTTTACAGTTGAAATATTTTCATTAATATCTAAGCGAATTTTTTGTGGATCAATGTAAGGAATTTTCTCTAGTTTTTCCTTTGTATTATCTAACCACAAATTTACCATCATCTCATTTACCTCCAAATGAAATTGTAATCCAACTGCACTCTTGTATTGAAAGGCTTGATTTGGATAATGCTCAGATGAAGCTAATCTAACTGCACCTTCAGGCAAATCAAAGGTATCACCATGCCAATGAAATACAGTAAAAGGATTTTTAAAACCAGAAAAAAATGTAGAGTTATTATAAATTTTCAAATCTTTATAAAATCCAATTTCTTTTCGTGGTCCACGATATACTTTAGCACCAAAAGTTTTAGCAATCAGTTGAGAACCCAAACAGATTCCAAGTACAGGGATATTTTTTTCAACACAGTTTTTGATAAGTTGTTGTTCTGCTTGAAGATATGGTAAATCATCATTTACACTTTCGTGGGCTCCTAAAATTACAACAAGTGAAAAATTTTTCTTAGGAAGCTGTTCATGTTTTGCATTAATGGAAGTAATCTCAAATCCATCATTTTTGAGAAGATCACCCAAATATCCAGAACCTTCAATTTTGGTATTTTGCACAAGTAAAACAGTAGACACTATTTTCCATTAAGAAAAGTGATTAATATGTTAAAATGGATTTAACAGCATGCTTGTTACAGAACAAGAAATTATAGAGTTAAAGAATTTTATTTTTCAGTTGAACTCTATGAAAGGTAGTTTAGTTGTAGTTGAGGGGAAAAAAGATTCTATTGCATTAAAAAAACTTGGATATATTGGAAAAGTTTTAGAATTTTACAGATTTGGAGGAATGATTGACTTTACGGATTCAGTTGCAAAATATAAAAATATCATCATACTTTTTGACAGAGACAAAAAAGGTAGAACACTAACTAGAAAAACAATTCAACTATTACAAAGAAGAACAAAAATAGATCTTTCTTTCAAAAGAAAACTTCGAGGAATTACTAAAGGCAAGATAATATTTATTGAGCAAATAGTTTGTTATGAATCATATCTAGCCTAAGTTTATGGCCAAATACCTTTCTGATTAAAGGCTTCTACTACTCTTTCAACAGCTAGAACCATAGCAGCTTTTCTCATGTTAATTTTGTGTTTTTTGGATATGGCAGATACATCTTTGAATCCCTTTGTGATGTTGGCTTCCATTTTCTTTGCAACCTCATCAAATGTCCAATAGTAACCCATATTATTTTGCACCCATTCCAAATATGAGATACAAACACCGCCAGAATTTGCTAAAATATCAGGAATTACCATAATTTTCTTTTTGTAAATAATTGGATCAGCTTCTGGCAATGTTGGGCCATTTGCAGCCTCTGCAATAATTTTACATTTGAGATTCTTTGCAATCTTTGCATTTATTTGATTTTCTAGTGCAGCAGGAATTAAAATGTCACATTTAGTAGTAAGTAATTGTTCAGTAGAGATTTTTTTACTTCCAGGAAATCCAACTACAGTGCCTTTCTTTTGTTTGTGTTCTAAAATTTTACTAACCTTTGCACCATTTGGAATAGAAATAGAACCTTTAGAATCACTAACTGCAATAACTTTAGCACCCATCTTTTCAAGAGATTCTCCTGAAAATGTTGATGCATTTCCAAATCCTTGCAAAACAACTTTGGCACCTTTTAGATTTATTTTCAATTGCTTTGCTGCTTCTCTTACACAATATGCCACACCTAATCCAGTTGCAACATTTCTTGCAAGAGAGCCACCCATTGAAATTGGCTTTCCAGTAATTACAGCTGGAGTTTGTTTATTGCCGTTTAGTTTGCAAAATGTGTCCATGATTTGAGTCATCTCTCTGCCTGTTGTGTAAACATCAGGTGCTGGGATATCTTTTTGAGGTCCAATAATTTCAGAAATTTTGAATGCAAATCCCCTTGTTAATCTCTCTAATTCTGCATCGCTAATTTTTTCGGTTTTTGGGTTTACATAGATTGCACCCTTTGCACCACCTAGTGGAATGCCAACAATTGCACATTTCCATGTCATCCATGAAGAAAGTGCCATAACTTCACGTTCCATGTATTCAACTCCACCTTCTGGATTAAAGTAACGAATAC
>JADFLN010000059.1 GCA_022564385.1 Nitrososphaerota archaeon
CATTTCCTTTTACTGAATATGGTAACATGATATAGTTTGAAGATGTAAATGCCAACTCTTCTATATTTTTTCCACATGGAGAGGCAAATCCAATAGATCTTCCAAATTGATCAAGTAATTGACCTAATGTAATATCTAAAGTTTCACCAAAAACTCTCCACTGTTTCTCAAGAAATGCCAGAAGCATGGTATGTCCTCCAGATACTAAAAGCACTAAAGGATTGGTTGCACCTGTAAGTAATTTTCCTAATTCAATGTGGCCAATTGCGTGATTGACAGGATAAATTGGGATTTTATAAAAAGAGGATAATGATCTTGCAACAACTGCACCAACACGTAAACATGGACCTAATCCAGGACCGGCAGCATAAGCAATAAGATCCAAATCTTTGATTGTAATATTTGCCTCTTTAAGACATTCTGACAACACTGAAGAACTATTTTCAATATGATGACGTGATGCTTCTCTTGGATGAATTCCTTCGCCCTCTGCAGGATGATAAATTTTTCTGACATCAGAAAGAATCTTTCCTTTCTTTCCTTTTTTTTCAATTACGGCACAAGAAAATGTATGAGCTGTACTTTCAATTCCTAAACCCAGCATACTAGCCCCTACTCAATGTAGATACAATTTTGATCACATCACCATTTTTTAGTTTCTGATCACCGCTGATTCTTTGTTTGGTTTTACAATCTATTGCATGTAAGAATCCCTTAGCAATATCTGCATGAATTAAACCTGCTAAATCTTTTGCAGTAGAATCTTGTGGAAGTAATTTTGTGTCAGGTAAAATGATACCATCTTTGTTGGTTAGTTTAGTTTCATCCTCTACAGGATATACAACAATAAATTTTAAAGAATCAAAAACAGCAGTGTTTAGAATTTTTTGAATACCGGTGGTTGAAATTTTAGAGAATACAGACTTTACCAGATCTAGTGCTTTTTGTTGAGTAGGTAGAATTTCTTTTCCTTTGATAATTTCAAAACTTTCATCTCCAGAAGAATAATTTACAATTCCTGCTTTTGATGCTTTTCGTAATAGTAATTCAGTTTCTGCACTACAAGGAATTACAGGATCTGAAATTTTTTTAAGAATGTCAAGATTCTGACAGAGATCCGCTTTATTCGCAGCAATAATCATTGGTTTTGTATTTTTTCTTAATTCTTTTACAAAAGTTTGGATATCAGAATTTTTCCATTCCTTTGGATTTCTAGAGATAAGACCTAGTTTTTGTAGTACTTCATGTACTTGATAGTCCTTAATACCTAATCCAGTGAATCGTTTTGCAATGCCATCAGTAAGTTTTGCTCTTTTTTGATCTATTTCACGTGTTAT
Organism: Nitrososphaerota archaeon; assembly: GCA_022564385.1. Taxonomy (GTDB): domain Archaea; phylum Thermoproteota; class Nitrososphaeria; order Nitrososphaerales; family Nitrosopumilaceae; genus Nitrosopumilus. Next base: position 1,338 of record JADFLN010000059.1, read on the forward strand.
CTTGTCCCATTCTCTTTTTAGAATATCTGCAAACCATAGATCAAATTCATCTTGAACAAATAAAATATCTTCTAAAGGATTATGTGTTCCAACTGGAACTGGTTGTCCTTGAATATCAGTACTTCCAGCAATGTCAACTACATGAATTAAAATTTCAGCTTGTCGCGCATCATCAAGAAATTTATTTCCTAATCCTTTTCCTTCATGTGCACCAGGAACTAATCCTGCAACATCAATGAGTTTTATTGGAATGAAACGAGTCCCATTAATACATAATTCATTTTCATGTTGAATGTCAAAATGTTTGCAAGCACAATCTGCTTTAACATAAGCCACACCAACATTTGGTTGAATTGTTGTAAAAGGAAAATTACCTGATGCTACAGGAGTTTCAGTTGCAGCTGAGAAAAATGTCGATTTTCCAACATTTGCTTTACCAAATAAACCAATTTGCAATATAATCAAAAATACAATTCTACTTATTAGTATTACAGAAATCGTTTAATGCAGTTTATAGTGATTTTATAACATGTCAATAGTAATTACTGGAAATCCAGGAGTTGGAAAACATGCAATCACACACAAAATTGCTGAAATGCTTGAACTACCAATTATTGATATCAATAGTATAGCAAAAGATGCAGGATTATTTGAAAAAAATAATGGCGTATATGATGTAAATACTGCAAAATTAGGAAAAATCCTTGAACAAAAAATCTCAGAAAAAAAGGTGATTGTTGGTCATTTAGCACCATATGTTTTAGATAAAAATAAAATAAAGATAGTAATTATTTTGAGAAGAAGCCCCTATGATTTAATTTCAGTCTACAAAAAAAGAAAATACACTGATAAGAAAAGCAAGGAAAACTTAGGTAGTGAAGTGCTAGGCATTATTGCATACGATACAATAAGTAAATTCCAAGAAAAGGCCTTCCAAATAAACACTAGTGGAAAAAGCATTCAAGAGGTGGTAGAAAAAGTGATGGTGTTAATTTCTAGCAATGAAGGTAACGAAGAAGTGGATTGGCTTAATTTGGTTACAAATAATAATGATTTAAAAAAATTTTTTGTTGATTGATTAAATAACGTCTGTAAGTTTGTGTAGTTACTTGTTTGAAATTTCTAAAACTGATTTAGCAGGAAGAATAGGTACTCTTTACACTAATCATGGAAAGATTGAGACACCAGCATACATTCCTGTAATTCATCCTGTAAAGCAAACAATTCCATCAAAAAAAATTCAAGAGATTGGTTTTGATTTAGTAATTACAAATGCATACATTACTAAAAACAGTTACGGAGATGAAGCTATAAAAAAAGGAATTCATAAGATTATAGATTTTGATGGTGCAGTTATGACAGACTCTGGAGGTTATCAGGTTTTAGAATATGGAGATATTAAAGTTTCACCATCAGAGATGGCAAATTTTGAAAAAGAAATTCTAACAGATTTCGCAATTCCACTTGACAAACCAACAGGATTTGGACTACCACTGAAAAAAGCAGAAGCATACGTTAAACATACTCTCAAAGTTTCAAAGCAGACACTTGATGAAAGTGAAGACAATGGACAAATTTGGATGGGGCCGATTCAAGGAGGAGAACATTTTGAACTAGTTGCAAAGTCAGCAAAAAAATTGGTAGACATTGGTTTTCAGATGTTGGCTTTAGGAAGCCCAGTTGAATTTATGGAGTCATATGAATATAGACTATTAGCACAGATGATTGTAGCTGCAAAAAAACAAATTCCGTACTCTATTCCTTTACACCTTTTTGGAGCTGGTCATCCTTTAACAATACCGTTTGCAGTAGCTTTAGGATGTGATACATTTGATTCAGCTTCATACATGCTTTATGCTAAACATCAGAGATACATGACAGAAGATGGTACAAGATATTTATCAGATATCACTGTATTTCCATGTAATTGTGAAGTGTGTTCTAAATATACTCCAGATGAGTTACGTCAGATTGAAACAACTGAAAAAATCAATCAACTAGCGATTCATAACCTTTATGCAATAAAACTTGAAGTTGATAAGGTAAAACAAACAATCCATGAAGGACGATTATGGGAATATGTGATGAAAAAGGCAAGAGCACATCCCAAATTATTTGAAATGATTGAAGTCATGACAAATAATTACGAGTTTTTTGCTGTAACTACACCAAAATTCAAAGAAAAGGCTATTTTTCTATTTGAAAAAGAAGATCAATTTCGTCCAGAGGTTCAAGCATATCATAATATGGTTAGGAAATTCAAATCAAAGAAAAAGAAACTTGTCATTATCAAAGAGTCAAGTTCGAAACCAGGATATTTGTCTCATCAATATGTTGAACTAGAAAGAAAATTCAAGGATTTTGATTCAATTCAGGTATGCCAGTATAACCCACAGTTAGGATTAATTCCAATTGAAATTTCAGATATATTTCCAGCTGCACATCATGAAACTTCGAGGATAGATTTTGATCCAAAAGAATTTCCTACGTTTGAAAAGACATGGAGATGCTTCTTTGATAACAACAAGTTTTCGGAAATTCATTATGACAAAAACGATAAATTTTTGAAACATTTTGTAAAAACACTATCAAAAGAAATCAAGAAAAAATCTTTTGTTTAAAGAAAAATAAGAAAAAAGAATGTGCTAAAAGATTCAGCTTATAGTGCTGCGTCTTCTGCCCAACCTTTGACGAAGACACCATTTTTGTGAAGAGGAACTGGTTGTCCAGCAGTATAATTCATTGGTCTCATCCAAAAGATTGATTTTGTTGGGCATACACCGATGCATGCTCCATCAGAAATACATCTCTCTGGATAAAATACAAATGCTTTACCCCTCTTCCAGCCTTCAACTGGTTTTACTCTAAGGACATCGGGACCAAGAGTTGTACAGATTTCTACACATAGTGCACATCCGATACATCTTTGTTCGTCAATGTCTGGAAGTATTGCTATTGGCATTACAATAGTAACATTACTTGGTGACTATTTAAACCATGATTGAAATTTATAACCCTGTTATGAAATTGATCGTTTGAAACATGTGCGAGCAAAATGTAAATGAAGAAATTTAAAAAACAAAAAGTTAACGAGTGTTGTGCTATTTCTTTTTATCAGCAGTTCTCATTGCATCTATTTGACCAGAAGTGACCCAGTCAAGTAATTCTGCAGAGGAAGGATTAAGTTCGGACTTTTTATCCATCATATTTTTGCACCAAATCCAATTTAGTTGATTTAAGAGGGGGGTATTTGCTTCATCTCCAGCACGTGTTTTAGCAACAAGTGCTTGATCTTGTGTCTTAATCCATTCGTCATAAGTTCTTCCCATGTAAGTTGAGTCTTAGCTTACACTAATTAAAGCTTTTGAAGATTATACAACAAGAATAATGATCGGGTTTATTCTAATCCATGTAAAACTAAAAGAACTTGAAATTAACAACATGATGAAAAATAGATTGGATAAAACAAAAAGTTAACGAGTTTTGCGCTATTTCTTTTTATCAGCAGTTCTCATTGCATCTATTTGACCAGAAGTTACCCAGTCAAGTAATTCTGCAGAGGAGGGATTAAGTTCTGGCTTTTTATTCATTAAATTATTAACCCAAATCCAATTAATTTGGTTTAAAAGTGGTGTGTTTGCTTCATCGTCTTTACGTACTTTAGCGACTACTGCTTGATCTTGTGTCTTAATCCATTCGTCATAAGTTCTACCCATGCGGAACAGATCTTAACTAACAATAATTAAAGCTTTTGAAGATTTTTTGATGTCACAACGATCGATTTTACTCTAAGAAGGTTTTAACGTAGATTAGATTTAATTTTAATTCTTGAATGTTAAAGTTTTAGGAGCTGCCAATGAAGTTGGAAGATCTGGTTTTGTAGTTAATTGTGATGGAACCAATATTTTACTGGATTATGGAGTAATGTTTGGAAGAAGAGGAACACCACCAAAATATCCACTCCATGTAAAACCCAAGGATTTAGATGCAATCATAATTACTCATGCACACCTTGATCATTCAGGAAATGTTCCATCACTTTTTGTAAGTGGAAATACTGATGTCTATGCTACACCACCAACATTTGATCTATCAAAACTATTGATTGAAGACATGCTAAAAATTGAAAAGAATGCACATCCATTTGACCTGCCTGAACTTAACAACATGATGAAAAATGCCAAGGAGATTGGATTTAAACAAAAAGTTACCAAGGGAAATGCAACTTTTGAGTTAAGGGAATCAGGACATGTTATTGGTGGGGCTACAGTTTTGATAGAATCAGGAAAAAAACGACTTTTCTATACTGGGGATATTAAAACAAATGGTTCAAGAATGCTTCGAGAGGCAGATTTTGATATAGGAGAAATTGATCTTTTGATTACTGAGAGTACATATTCTCAGACAGAACAAAAACCTAGAAGAGAATCAGAAGAGGAATTAATTGGATTTGCAAATGAAGTAATGGATAGAAAAGGAATACTGTTCATTCCATCATTTTCAGTTGAGCGCTCTCAAGAGATTGCATGTATTTTAAAGAATGCAAATTTTAAACACAGAATTATCATGGATGGAATGGCACTCAAAGTAAATGAAATAATGTTTAGACACCCAGAATATTTGCGAGACCCCAAAGTTTTTGCTGATGCGATTAATAGTGCAACTGCAATTAGAGAGCATAGTGAAAGAAAACGTGCCATGAAAGAACCTTGTGTGGTAATATCACCTGCAGGAATGTTAGTTGGAGGAAATGCTGTATTTTATTTACAACAGCTATCATTTGATGATAAAAATGGAATTGCTCTAGTATCATATCAAGGTGAAGGAACCCCAGGAAGAAAATTACTAGAGACAGGAAAGGTATCAACAAGAGGTAAAGACGTCAATGTAACAGCAGAGGTAAAACAGTTCGAGTTTTCAGGACACGCAGATAGAAATGAGTTATTTGATATGATCAAAAGGATTAGAGGAAATCCCAAAGTGCTTACAGTTCATGGGGATTCTAAATCATGTGAGATGTTTGCTCAAGAAATTCATGAGAAATTTGGTTTAGAAGCGCATGCACCTGCAGTTAATGAAACAATAACTGTCTGAAATGCAAGAAAACTATGTGATAAATGTTGAAAATTCAATCAACAGTGGTCAAGTATTTCTTTGGAAAAAAAATGGAGTTTTCTGGTACGGTGTTAATGGTCAAGATGTTCTTCGTATAGATAAAAATGGCATTATCAAGTCGTATCAAAATTTGAAAACAGATTTCTTTAGAAAAAATGATGATATAGATATCATAATCAAATCAATTTCAAGAGATAAGATAGTTAGAAATGCTGTAAAAAAATATCACGGCTTAAGAATTCTCAAACAGGAACCTTTCCAATGTTTGATTTCATTTATTGTTTCATCAAACTCTAACATTCAAAAAATAAAAACTAGCCTTGAAAACATATCAAGAAAGTTTGGAACTAAGATAGAATTTGAAAATCAAAAGTTTTTTTTATTTCCTAAATCAGAGAAACTTGCCAAAGTATCAATTAATGAAATTAGAAAGTGTGGAGTAGGATACAGAGCTGAATTCATTAAAGAAGCAGCAAACATAATTTTTTCAAAAGAAGTAGATTTTGAGAGTTTAAAAAAATCTAATTATTTTGAGGTCAAGAAGAACATGTGTTCTATTCCAGGTGTTGGAAACAAGGTTGCAGATTGCATAATGTTATTTTCATTAAATAAACTAGAGGCATTTCCATTAGATAGATGGATGATTAGAATTTTAGAAAAATATTATTTTAATGAATTTCATCTTGAAACAAAAACAATTACAGAAAAACAATATAACATTCTTCATGAAAAAATTGTAAATCATTTTGGTCCATATGCAGGCTATGCACAGCAGTTTCTCTTTAAAATGGAGAGAGAAAATTATCAAAAGAAATGGCTGTAAACCCTTAAAATGGTAATTAATTGGTAGGTTTTTGGGCCCATAGCTCAGCATGGACAGAGTGTTGGACTTCTAATCCAATGGTCAAGGGATCGAAGCCCTTTGGGCCCGCTTAACAAAATTATTTATTCTGATTTGGAGATGATGTTTTCGTGAAAGATATACAATTCAAACTAAACTCGATGGATATTCACCCGAATTCTGAAATCAAGGGAATAATTTCTGTCGCTTATCCTGGAAGATATGATGGAGTTGTGATAAATACTCAAATTTTGGATTCAAATGAACACATAATCTACAAATCATACAATGGAAAGAGCATATCACAAAATGTTTCAAGATTATTCATCAACAAGGATGTCATGCCTGAAAACAAGGCAGAATTTACTGCACTAATTAAATTTGAACCAACACAAGAATATGAAATAAAGTTTAGAGCATCAATTATTGAGCAACATAAAGAAATTGAAAGCCAAATAATTTTTGCAAAATATTCTATCTAGAATCTGCTCAGCTCTATAGAAATTGTTCCAGTCATCCATGGATGAGGTTCACAATGGTAAGGAATTTCCTGAACTTCTGTAAATAAGAATTCGTAAGAATCACCAGGTTTTATTACACCGCTAGACCCAAAGTCTCCACTATATGCATCAGAAGCTCTATGATCAGGTGTTACTGTATGAGGAGTGTCATCATTATTTTGCCAAATTACTTTGTTGCTAATACCCAATAGTACTTTTGGTTGGTTTGGGACATAGTTTTCATTTCCATCAATTACTGCACCTGGAACAATTTCAATAATGAAATCTACTTCTGGATTTAAGATATGTTCAGATACAGATGGCTTTGCCAAAGATTCAGGAATATAAAATGAAGTGTAAAATATAACCGAGACAGACATGCCAATAAGTATTGCAATAACCCCTATACCATAAGCATGGCTTGATGTAGGTGAACTCATTTTTTCAACCCCTCTAGATCATCAGAACCAAGATTTGGATTGTTATCTGTACCAGTTCCCAAATCTGCTTGAGTCTTGGGTATTGGAACTTCTGGAGCTAATTCTTTTGGTTCTTGTTTTCCTTCTGTAGTATCTTTTGGAAGTTTACTTGTTTCAGAAGATACATCAGATTCTGGCAGCTTTGGTTGATCTTCCTGTACTGGAATAGGTGGAGGTGGTGGTGCCTTTTTTTCTTCACTCAAAGCATATCTGTAAAGATGGAAGAATGCGGCAAACACCAACAAGATTATTCCAACGAAGAATAATGACATGTTCTTCATTCCTGTCAAAGCGGCATTGTATGCTGCAATGTTTAGGAATACTTGGAATGCTAATAAAGCAACTAGTAACCAATTAATCCATTTTTCAGAGAGATTAATTGTGGCAACTTTTTGTGGACCAGTATTTTTTGCAAGTTTTGATTTTCTTTCAGCTTCATTTGCAAGTTTAATCATCATATATGTAAATCCAAAACTTAGTGGCACCAGTAAGATCATTACAGAGTAGAAGAATATTGGATCAATTACCAAACGCTCTACTAATGGAACCGTGACGTCAGGATCAATGTAGAATCCCCAATATGTGGTAACCATAATCTGAGCAATGCTAGTAATAC
>JADFLN010000060.1 GCA_022564385.1 Nitrososphaerota archaeon
GTTCTCTTCTGTGTTGTGACATGTCTCCTTCTATTGCTACTGCATTAAATTTTTCTTGATGGATGAATTTTGCAACATCTCTGGTTCTATATTTTGTTGAACAAAATACAATACATTGACGTTTAATTGGTTTGATAAAATCAATTAGATACTTGAATTTGTCTCTGTCTTTAATCACCAAAAATGATTGTTCTATTCCATCTCCACTAAGATCATCTGCACTTAACAGAAACTGTTTTGGATTATTTAGATATTCTTCAGAGAGTCTTAGAATCTCAGTTGGCATTGTTGCTGAATACAATGACATTACTCTGTCTTCTGGTGCTAAATCTAAAATAAATGAAATATCCTCAATGAATCCCATATCCAACATTGTGTCTGCTTCATCTAGAACAATATGTGTGATATCTCTTAGTTCTATTGAACCTCTTTTGAGATGATCTATTAGTCTACCTGGTGTTGCAACGACAATCTCTACTCCTCTATCAAGAGCATCTAACTGGATTCCCATTCCTTGTCCTCCATAAACTGTTACTACTCTAATTTTGGTATATTTTCCAAATTTCTTTATTTCCGCGGTGATCTGCATTGCAAGCTCCCTTGTTGGAGCCATGATCAGTCCCTGAATTCCTCTTTTTGGTTGAATTTTTTGTAGCATTGCTAATGCAAAAGCTGCAGTCTTACCAGAACCTGTATGAGCTTGTCCTACAACATCCCTTCCTGCAAGGAGAACTGGAATTACTGCTTCTTGTATTGGAAATGGTTCTTCATATCCAAGATCCTTAATTCCTTTCAGTATGTCTTTGTTTAATCCTAATTCTTCAAATTTTGTCATTTTATTTTCTTCTCTTAAGCAATGACGATAAAGCTCATTGCTTACCCGTCATTATTCCGATGTTTGCGCTCTCGATTAAGGTCTAATAAACGCTTGTTATTTTTTACAAACCTAATTGAATATCAATGATTTTTTTGAAACTATCGAATGGTTGGGCTCCCATCAACTCAACATATCCTATTTGATCATTTCCTACAAAGAATCCGGGCGTTCCTGAAACTCCATAATCTCTCCCATCATCAAGATCTTTTCTGATTTCTTCAATATACTTTCCACTTGTAAGACATGAATCAAATACTTCTTGCTCTAATTGGATTTTTGTGGCATATTGACTAAACAAAGATAGTGCATCAGCAGTTTTTTGTTTACTCCATTCATTTTGTTTTTCAAATAACATATCATGCATCTCTTTGAATTTACCTTGTTCATTTGCACATTCTGATGCAACTGCTGCAGGTACAGCATTTGGATGAATACTTTGAATTGGATAATCTCTAAAAACTAGTTTAACTTTTCCTGGTTCTATGTATTCCTCATAAATTAATGGAAGTGTCTGAGTGTAGAATCTTGCACAAAATGGACATTGAAAATCTGAAAATTCAATTATTGTAATTGGTGCATCTGGATTTCCAATAATTGGATCATTATCTACTGATATTTTCATTGTAAGATTTGATTGCTTTGTAGGTAATTGATTTTGTAATATTTTGAGTTCCAATTTAGCAATTGCAGCTTCAAGATCCTCTTCCGAAATTTGATTTGAGTTTAGATTTGTTATATATGAACCTGCAAAAAATGCTGCAACTCCTATTACTACAATTAGTCCTATAACCAATCCATTAAATGTTGATTTTTTCACAAATATTTTTTCATTATTATTTTGATTTAATTCAAAATCATCAGAACTCATTTGAATTTGTTCCAAAGTCTAGTATACTTATTCGTATTGGCAAATTTTACAATAGTAATTGATGATTGAGAAATTTAAAAGCCAATGACGGGATCTGAACCCATGACCTGCTGATTACAAATCAGCTGCTCTACCAGGCTGAGCTACATTGGCACGAACTAAAATGAAATTTTTCAGGTTTAAAGTGTTACCTGCGGTTTATCTAAAAGAATATTTTATCTTAAACTAATCAAATTAACAGTCAGTTTATAATATTGCAATATTTTGATACTTTTTATGAGAATAAAATACATCGCACCAACTAGGCTAAAGGTTCTGATGATGATGTTTTTTGGAACAGGCATTATGGGTATCATTATAGGATTGGCCATTGCTCCTGCTGGGAACATGAAGATGATTCTTACTTTAATGGGGGTAATTAATTTTGGACTGGGTGCATTTTTTACATTTACTTTTTTAACACAGACTCGTAATGAACCTGATAAAAGAAAGAAAAGAAGAAAAGAGAACTAGACCTCTTATTGCAAAATGTATTGTGTGATGATGATTGATTATATTTGTCGTAAATATGTTTGAACAACACATTGCTAATTTATTAAATCAATTATGAAAAACACTTCTCTCAATTAACGTATAAATAATGACTTCCTTTCATCAATTCAGAAATGTTTGATTTTGTAGCCAAGAACCTATTCTTAACAAAAGGTAAAGGCATTCATGAAGATAGATTGACAAGTTTTGAATATGCTCTAAGGGATGCTGGAATAGCAGGAACAAATCTTGTGTTGATTTCAAGTATATTTCCACCAAATGCTAAATTAATCTCTAGAAAGGATGGTCTAAAAAAAATTAAACCGGGACAGATTCTATTCACAATTTATTCAAAGAACCAAACTAATGAACCACATAGAATGTGTGCTGCATCTGTAGGTATTGCACAACCCAAAGATAGGAGTAGATATGGCTACCTATCGGAATACGAGTCTTTTGGTCAAAATGAAACACAAGCAGGTGATTATGCTGAAGACATTGCAGCACAAATGCTGGCATCTTCCTTGGGAATTCCATTTGATATTGATAAAAATTGGGATGAAAAAAGGCAACAGTGGTTAATTTCAGGCCAAATCATTAACACTCGTAACATTACTCAATCAGCAAGGGGTGACAAGGATGGTAAATGGACAACTGTATTTGCAGCAGCTGTGCTCTTATTGTAATTATTTTTTGTATCCTTTAAGATAATACATTGCAGCTGCGATTGATACTATTGAAATTATAATCACTACAACAATTGATTCGTCAAACTCAATTTTTTCAGATTGTATAGTTTGAAGTTGTGTTCCACCTAGTGAAAATTTTAGTTCTTCCTTATTTACTGATAATTTATCTCCAAAAATATATTTTCCTTGAATTCTTTGCCCTTCTTCAGGATCAAAAACCCATCCTTCTATTGAAAGGTCTGTCGGAATTTTTTCATTATCGATAATTTGTGTTGGAATAATATTCCCATTGATATCTGAAACATTTGTATTTTCAGGTGACAGAATTACTACTTGAATAATAGAATTCAATGGATAAAATCCGGATGCAAAATAATTTGATCTCTTAAGATTTTCAACTTTGAGGAATTCTAATGGACTAATTTCAGAAATTGTTGAGGCTTTATTTGGATAATCAATTGATAATTTTAATTGTAAAAGTGATTTTGAATCCAATGGAATTAAAGAAAATGTCATTTTTGAGTTTTCTTCAAATGATAAATTCTTTGCAACATCATAGAATCCTCCTCCGTCTCTAATAATTTTTGGAATAAGTATTACTGAAATCTTTTCATACATTGAATTGGTGTCTTCCATCGGCATTGTATAAATTGCTGAAACTATACCTCTACCAGAAACCACCCCTGATGTTTCTAGTGCTTTATTTAACTCATCATTACTGTGTAGGAAAACAGAATTGAATTTGGCATCTGTATCAAATGCCTGGTTAATTTCATCAATGTATAATTCAGCAATTTCTTTTGTAGAATCTTGAATTGCAATAATACCCTTGTCTGCAGGATTTCTTTCTACATTAATCAAAATACATGATTGGTTTACCACTCCTAGAATGCATTGATCCTGATTCGTTAAAATTATGGCTTTTATCCTCTTGTCTTCTCTGATTTTTTGCTCCAATTCTGCTGGAATTCTGATTTCTTGAATGCTAGTACTTTGTAATGTAATTGATGCTGTAATCTTTTGAGATATGCTCTTGTCTATAATTATTTGTGCAGTTTCCTGAAAAGTTGCAAGACTTACTTCTTGTGAATAGGCATAATCTGCTGAAATTCCAATTAATGTAATCAATGATAAAAAAAGTATCTTTTTCCGCATAAGATGTCACACTAAAAATGAAATTATTAAATTTACTCTTATTTCATACATTTAGAAATACTATGATTAGATGAACTTTTTTTGTTTTCTTTACAAAAATGCATTATCTACTAACTAATATTCTCTTTTACACAAATTTTAGTTAAATGGCTCTGATTACATTTCTTGTTGATATTTTTCAAGATCCAGTTCTTCAATTGATTACAGTTTTGAGCGCTTCTGCTATTGGTATATTTCAAGGAATTATTCTAGGACGAGCCATTCTTGTGAGATTCCCCCGTCTACAAAATCACATAAAAACAGTATCGATTACTTTGTTTATAATATTTTTAGCAAATGCTGTTTTGAGTGTTCCACGGTTTTCTTCTCCTGAAAAAATTGACCTATCAAATTTACCCGTAGGAAGTACTGGTGAAGTTACCTCTTCACTCTTTTTGATTTTTGGAATGAATACTGGATTTCTAACTGTACTAGCTATTTCTGTTACTGTGATGACTTTTGTTCTTCTAAAATATACAAATATCCATGGAATGGCAAAAGCATTTGTTTTCTTTTTTAGTTTAATTCTTTTATTATTTACAGGTCTAAGTAGATTTACAGATCTTACCCCTAGTACATTTGAAGTACTTTTGTATTTTCTTTATCAGCTAGGGATCACAATTGGTATTTTAGCTGGAACAATCAGAAAAATAAAACCAAAAAAATTGGACCTTAAATAATTTCAAACGTTTAAATCAGATTATCAATGCTTGGATTCTGACATCGAATTCAAACCGTTCGGGGAACAAGCTGGCAGTCCATGCGTTGGACTGTCAGCCCCATTATTAAAAAATCTAATTTAATGATGATAATGCTTTCACTTGATCATCAACATAATCAAATCCCTCTTGCCAAAACTTTGGAGATCTGATGTCAAATCCATATTCTGAAAGGAGTTTCTCTGGTTTTTTTGAACCTCCTGCAGCGAGAATGTTAATGTATGAAGAGACAAAGTCTTTTCCTTCTTTTTTATATCTCTGAAATAAAGACAACGCAAGCAAGTTTCCAAAAGAGTATGCATAGCAGTAAAATGGTGTATGATAAAAGTGAGGAATACAACTCCACTCTATTGCAAAGTCTTCAGAAAGACTCACCGAATTTCCAAATTGTTCTTTTAGATTTTGCAGATATGTCTTGGAAATCTCATCTACTGTTGTTCCATTCCCAATTTGTTTATGAGCATCAACTTCAAAGATTGTAAAAAATGATTGCCTAAGAATTGTTGCATACAAATCATCAATTTTTTCTGATAACATTAACTTCTTTTCATCATCTGAAATCTTGTTCGATAGATTATCGTATAATAACAACTCTGAAAAAGTAGATGCTGTCTCCGCTAAAGGCAATGGGGCATCTTGAATTAGAATAGATCTATTTTGTGCTGCTTGACTGTGCACTGCATGACCAAGTTCATGTGCTAAAGTAAAAACATCTCTTGACTTTCCTGTAAAGTTTACTAGAACAAATGGTGTTATTTTTGGTGAAAGAGTACTACAAAATGCACCATCTCTTTTTTCATGTCTTACAGATGAATCTATATGGTTTTCATTGAAGACTTTTCTTGCAAATTCTTCTAGTGTTTCACTAAACTTTCCAAGTGATTCAAAAACTAGTTTTACAGATTTATCATAAGTATAATTTTTTTCTTTGATGTTAGCTGCTGCTGGAGCATACAAATCATATCTTCTCAGCTTTTTCATTTTCAGCATTTTTGCTTTTTGAACAAAAAACTTTTGAAAAATACCAGAATTTTTTTTACAAACTGAAAGAAGAGATTCTATAGTTTTATCATCAACATCGTTTCCAATATTTCTCATTGATATTGGCGTCTCGTATCCTCTTATTTCAATACCCTCATCTCTCCAATTGAGAACAATGTTTTGATATATCTCGCCTATCACTCCTTTGTTTTTTGTGTATTTTGTAAGAATAGTTTTGTAGGCTGTCTCACGAATTTTTGGATTTGTACTTCGAACATAGTTCGTGAGTTCTTCCCTTGTCAATATTTTGGTTTTATTTCCTATTTTCATTTTGTATTCATAGGCATTAGTTATCTTGTCGTATATTTTTACAAGGGCAGATATTCCAGTTACATCTAATGTATTAATAATTCTCTCTTCAGGTTCACTAAGAGCATATTTTGCAAATAGTCTTTTGTGTAACAAATATTCTGTAAGCTCTCCTGTATCTCTCATGAGTCTTTGTGCATTTTTTTCATCTACTTGTGTCTTCCACCATAAATCAAAAAATAAAATCTTGTTAGAAATCTCAGAACCTAACTTTGACATTTTAGTCATTAGGGATGTTGCTTCATCTGATTGAGTATCTGATGAATATGATAATGATGCATATCCACCAATCTTGCTCATCTTTTCAGACATCTCTTCAACTTGTTGTAGAATACTCATGAATTTCTTGGAGGACATTTTGGGATCTAATTTTAATTTTATTTTTTCAAACTTTCTTGCCTGCTTTTCTACTTCCATGATCTGTTTTTGAAATGCTGGACCCTTTGGATTCTTTGTTAATTCTGAAAGATCCCATCTTCCAACATGATATTCTGACATCTTTTTTCCTAATTTTGTAACTATTAAAAAATCAAACCCTGTAGAAAGTTACTATTAAATGCAAAAAATACATAGATCTTTTATGGCATTTCTAAATACAAGAAGAACTGTTAGTGATAACTCAGTTATAGTTTTTACATTAATCGTTGCAATGGCAATTATTGGGCCAAATTCTGTGTCTGTTTTTGCTTCAACTGGAAGCTCAACAGATTATGGCTCGCTAAATATGGACAAAGATACCGTTTCTATTTCAGAATTTGAACCTACCATTATCCAGATTTCTGGAACTATAGATGATTATCTTCAAGGACAGAGGATATTTTTTGAAATGATAAAACCTGATAACACTTCTGAAAAAATGCAAACTATTGCTAATAAAGATGGAATTTTTTCTATTCCACTATATCTTGACTATAATTGGGTGCCAGGAAATTATCAACTTTCAGCAACTTATCTTGGTAATGAAATTGGGTCTGCATCATTTTTGATCACATCCGTTGATACTCCTAACATTCAGGTCTTTGCAAACATAGGTAGTTTAGAAATTGATGATGAAGAAATTACTATTTCAGGTAATGAAAAATCAACTGTTGAGATAAATGGTAATATTGAAAATTATGAGAAAGGAGTTCCAATCTTTTTTAAAATTATTCATCCAAATGGAAAAATCACTAATGTTAATGTAACCGGAAAATTTAGTGGTGATTTTAAAGCACATATTAGTATTGGAAAGAATTGGGAATCTGGAACATTTAGTATAATTGCCTCTTATGAAGGAGAAGACTTTGGACAAGTAAATTTTATACTAAATAAAATCCAAATTCCTAAATTTTTCAAAAATGTTGCTAATTGGTGGTCCAATGGTTTAGTTGAAGATGCTGAATTTGTAGATGGAATTGAATTTTTGATTAATGAAAAAATTATTGATATTCCAAACCTTCCTAAGAGTACTGTTGTAGGTAGTGATGATAAAATTCCAGATTGGATTCGTCAAAATGTGGGGTGGTGGGCAAATGGTCTGATTTCTGATGAAGAATTTGTTTCAGGAATAAAATATTTGGTGGAGCGCGGAATTATTACTATTCAATAATATTCTTCATGAAGATAACACCATTTCCAAATATCTCCTGGAATTGCTTTCATTACCGGGTGTCCCGTTTCTTGAAAGTGCTTTGTTGCATGTTTTCCAATAGATGAATCACAACAACCAACATGTCCACATGTTAAACACATTCTAATTGCTACTACTGGAAGGTACTCTTTTTCACATTCTTCACAGCTTTTTGTGTTTTGATGAATCCCTTCTTTTTCTTGAGAAAAATGATTGCACTCTTTTGACATGTTAGTATTTTTTCAAAATATCCCTGTATCTTTTAATTGATTTTACACTAGATTGTTGGTATTGGGAATTACTCTGAAGATTTTTACAGTATAATCCCCTTCAAATATATTTAGAACCTTTCCCGTGCTTGAATCAATACTTGTAACTCTAAATTTGTATTCATAAGAGCCATCTCCTTTCACATTAACTTGAGCAACATGAACAGGTTCTTCTCCCTTGTAAAATTGAATGATTACTGGATATCTTTCTACATAATCTGACGCAGAACCTATTACTGCGCCCCATGGAAGTTTATTGTTTTGAGGAATACTCATTGTAGTGACAGTTTTTTGTAAACTTATCTTCTCATTAATCGGAGTTACAGTAATACTATTTTGACTAGTTTCAGCAGAAATGTCATCGGGAATCATCATTATGGTTAAAACTGTAATAATTGATGCAATCAAAAGTATGTTTGATTTTGTATTCATTCCAATTCTATTTTTTTTAAGTCCTTTAAAACATTTGTTACTAATTCGTTCCAATTTCATTTGTAATTATGGTAATTCGTCTTCTAAATCACAACATGCCTTGTGAACCCATTTCTCTTTAGAATTTTTTAGAATCTCTTTTCCTGCTTTGATTGTCTCTCCACACTCTACACATTTCCCACTAAATCTGGCCTTCATAGATTTTCTTTAATTCTATCCAATTTTAATTAGTCTCTATATGACGATTTTCTAACTTTGATGAATATTGGGGTGGACCGGATGG
>JADFLN010000004.1 GCA_022564385.1 Nitrososphaerota archaeon
TAAAATAACAACATGTGGAATGTTTGTCAACTTAACGTTCTTGTGTTGTAGGTCTTATCAAAACTTCATTAACATTAACGTGAGATGGAGATTCAACTGCATACAAAATTGCATTTGCAATATCTTCTGCTTGTAATGTTTCCATTTTTTTTGCATTTTCAATAAACCCCTTCAAAGATTCATCAGTTATTGTATCAGTAAGTTCTGTTGCTACAACTCCAGGTTCAATACTGGTTACTCGAATGTTTGATCGTGCACTAAATTCTTGTCTTAGTCCCTCACTAAATGCTGCAATTGCATGCTTTGTTGCACAATAAACACTACCAGTTGGAAAAACAATTCTTCCAGCAACAGATGAGATATTTACAATGTGGCCAGATTTTTTTTCTTTCATATGTAAAATTACTGCTGCTGTACAATACAATACACCTTTAATATTCACATCAATCATTTTATCCCATTCATCTACCTTGAGGCTTTTGAAAAGACTCAAAGGCATCAAACCAGCATTATTTACAAGAATGTCAATGGAGCCCCATTTTTCTAAAACTGCTTTAGCAAAATTTTCACATTCTGATCTTTGTGTAACATCTAATTTTTGAAAAAATACTTCTCCACCATTACTAGAGATCTTTTTTGCAAGTTCTTCTAATCTGTTAACTCTTCTAGCACCTATAGCAACTTTTGCGCCAGCTTTTGATAGTGCCAAAGCTGTAGCATATCCTATGCCACTACTTGCTCCCGTTATTATTGCTACTTTACCTTTAATCATCTAAATCACTTAAACACATTTTATTTTAACATCGTAAAAATGTTTAGACGTTAAAAGTTACAAGTTTTAAAAAAATTAATGGCAACTTTATTAAAAGAAAAATGGTAAATCAAGTAGTGTTATCTGAAAAATGTGCATATTGTGGGGATTTAACAGATTTACCCTTCCATTGTAATTATTGTAAGGATCCATTTTGTGCAGAACATAGACTTCCAGAAGAGCACAGATGTGTAAAACTCAGTTTAATTAGAGCTAATAAATTTGGTGAGAAAAAAGTCATACGAGATGGAGGACCAAACAAGC
This sequence comes from Nitrososphaerota archaeon, assembly GCA_022564385.1. Lineage (GTDB taxonomy): Archaea > Thermoproteota > Nitrososphaeria > Nitrososphaerales > Nitrosopumilaceae > Nitrosopumilus. The sequence goes on from JADFLN010000004.1 coordinate 1,076, forward strand.
CAAATATTTTCAAACGAATTTTTGGAAGATCTTAAAATCAATAAGGACTCTTTTCAGGAGAGATTTTTGCACGTCTGCCTTGATAAATTAGAGCAATACCAAGTACGAACATCACCAATCCAGTTAATGGAAAATTTTGTGGTGGTATCAAAATAAACCAATAGTAAATTCCAAAACCAATTGACACAACTGCTTGTACCCATAGTTTAATCCATTTTGGGGCTTTGATTAATCTGCTAATTAATTCAACAGCAAGAATCCCAAGTACGGGATAAATTGAAATTAATAAAAAATCAAATACTTCAACACCTGTGTGAGACATTTAATATGAAAATAAACTAGGTGTAATTTTTATCTAATCATCCCAACGAATTTTAGTTGCAACGTTTTTGGCAATTAAGGCTTGAGCATTTTCATATGGAATTGTAGCAATATCTTCAGTTTTGAAAGGACCATATTTTTCTAGGTCAGCACCTACAATTTCTTCTACATCTTTAAGAAATCTAATGACAATTCTCTTTGTTTTATGACTTTGAGCTAATAATTCAAGAAATTTTGATTTTCCATTAATTGTTGCAGAAAGAATCATTTCAATTCTTTCTCTTTGTTCCTCTTGTGAATCCAAAATGAATTTTTCTTCGTCTAGAAGATTTTCAAGTTGAATATCTTCCAATTTAGAAATTTTTTCTACTCTAATATGCATCAATATTGTTGTTAGTTCAGTTGCCATTTCTATCAAAGCATCTTTAATTTTACTTTCTACACCATCAAATTCCTGTTTTCTTAAATTTCCAATAAAGTCAGAGAGGTTTCTGTAAAAGTTTGGATTAATTGCTACTATAGAATCATTTTCAGTTTCTCGTAAAACTGCATAATGTAAAGAGTTGATGTCGATTTGATTTGGTTCAGACATTTCTTACCTAATCCTTAAATGCTGCGTGTATTTGTGTTTGATTGGAGCGAAAAATTGCCCTATAAAGTTAGTCATGGAAAAGCAATCCAAGTTACATATTCACCTGATGAAGTTTTCTCAAAGATCCAACACGAGGACATTCAGTTTATAGATCTACAATTTACAGGTCTTACAGGTCATTTTCATCATACTACAATTTCAAGTAACATGTTTACCCCCGAACAAATGAAAGATGGGTTACCTAAATTGGATGGTTCGTCAATTGTTGGATTTACTGATATCAATGATTCAGATCTTCTTCTAAAACCAGATCCAAATTCATTTGCAATAATTCCTTGGATGACTGAAAACAAAACAGCTAGACTTCTTTGTGATATTTACTGGGGAGAAGATAGAGGAAGATTATCAAGAGATCCTAGAGGAATTGCTCAAAAAGCTGAACAATACATCAAATCTCAAGGATTTGATTTTAGTACATGGGGTCCAGAGGTGGAATTCTTTGTTTTTGATAAAGTACATTGGGATGTTCTAACACCATACAAAGGACAGTCTTATTCAATCGAATCAATAGAAGCTCCATGGAGTCAAGAAGGAAATGGATATCCAATGGGTTTACAAGAAGGTTACTATCCTAGTACGCCATCAGATACACTCACACCATACAGAAATGAATGCGTGAATGTTTTGGGGAAGAGTTTTGGAATATTATGTGATAATCATCACCATGAAGTTGCAACTGCAGGACAGTGTGAGATTGATATCAGATACGATCTTCTGACAAATGCTGCAGATGCAGCGCAGACTTACAAGTATGTTATCAGAAATATTGCTCAGAAATATGGAAAGGTTGCAACAATGATGCCAAAACCAATTGCAATGGATGCAGGTTCTGGAATGCATGTTAATGTTAGTTTATGGAAAGGGAAGGAAAACATATTTTTTGATCCTGATGATGAGATTGAATTAAGTCAAACTGGAAGATATTTTTGCGGCGGAATCATTAATCATGCCAAAGCACTATCAGCAATTTGCAATCCAACTACTAATTCATATCATAGACTTGTACCTGGATACGAAGCTCCAGCATACATTGCATGGAGTTCAGGAAACCGTTCTGCTATTGTTAGAGTTCCAAGACATCTCAAAGGAAAAGCATATGCTGACCTAAAGAGACTAGAATTTAGAGCTCCTGATCCTTCAGGTAATCCATATCTGGTTTTCGCTGCAGTGGCAGCAGCTGGACTAGATGGAATCAAAAAGAAGACGGACCCAGGAGATCAAGTACATGAGGACATTTTTAGGATGACTAAATCAGATAGAGTAAAAAGAGGTATTGGAGTTCTTCCAAAAAGTCTTGGCGAAGCATTAGATGAGTTAGAGAGTGATAGAAAATTCCTTAATCCAATTTTCACTAATGATGTAACTGACAAGATAATAGAATTAGAAAGAAGAGATCAACGCGAAATAGCTATAAGACCACATCCGCATGAATTTTATCTATACTTTGATGTTTAGACTCTTCCAGTAAGTTGAAAGATATAGTATAATGAAATTGCCATCAGGGTAAATCCTCCTCCTAGAAATACACCTCTCCTATTCTCAGATGTAGCAGATCTGTATAATAAAACTCCACCAGCAAGACCAACAAACAATATCAAAACTCCAGTTATTACACCATCAAAGCTTGTGTTAGTAATTAATGGATGAAACAATCCAGCAAGCAATGCAAAAAATGTAACTAGGTAAATGTATTTGAAACCTGTAAGAACATTGAATGATATTTTATTCAATGTTGTTCGTAAATATAGTTGTAAAATAAACTTTTGAGAAATCTTTTAAAATAATTTACATCATTCCGCCCATGTCAGGCATACCACCAGGCATTCCACCACCACCCATTCCAGGCATACCACCTGGCATACCTCCTTCTCCTCCACCACCAGGTGGCGGACCACCTGAAGATTTTTGGGTAGCAATAACATCATCAATTCTGAGAATCATACATGCAGCTTCGGCAGCTGCAGATACAATTTGAAGTTTGACTGCTAGTGGTTCAATGATATCACTTGATTTCATATTAGCAATCTTTCCTTTCATAACATCAATTCCAGTCCATTTTTCTCCTTTCTGTTGCTTTGAGCGAAGAGTTGTCAGTGTATCAATTGGATCCATTCCAGCATTTTCAGAAAGTGTTAACGGGATTGATTCTAAAGCATCAGCAAATTTCTCTGCAGCTAGTTGTTCTCTTCCTTCTAGAGATTTTGCCCAACTTCTAATTTTTGTAGCAGCAAATGTTTCAGGAGCACCACCACCTGCAACGATTAAGGGTTTTTCCATTACATCTTTAACAACCATTAGTGCATCATGGATAGAACGTTCAACTTCATCAACTACTCTTTGTGATCCTCCACGAAGAAGTATAGTAACTGATTTTGGGTGTTTGCAGCCTTCTACAAATACCCATTTGTCTTCTTCAATTTTTCTCTCTTCAACAATATCTGCATTGCCTAGATCTTTTTCAAAAAGATCATCAAGGTTTGTAACAATTCTAGCACCTGTTGCTCTTGCAAGTTTTGTAAGATCACTTTCTTTAATTCTTCTAACTGCAATAATTCCAGCTTTTGCTAGATAATGTTGTGCCATATCATCAATTCCTTTTTGGCAAAAAACGACATTTGCACCAGACCCAATAACCTTGTCAACCATTGACTTTAACATTCTATTTTCTTCATCTAGAAATGCAGTCAATTGCTGAGGATTTGAAATGTTAATTTTTGCATCAGTTTCAGTCTTACTAATTTCTAATGCGGTATTAATTAATGCAATTTTTGCTTCAGTAACTTTTGAAGGCATGCCTCCATGAACTATCTCTTTATCAAGAACGATACCTTGTATAATCTTAGAATCTTTGATAGAGCCTCCAGCTTTCTTTTCTACCTTTACATCATCAATATCAACATTGTAAATTTCGCCATCTTTTTCTGAAACAGCAAGAACAGACTTTACAACAATTTCTGCAAGTTGATCAGAGTCTTTTCTAACAAGTTTGGTTTGCATTGAAGTTTTTGCAATTTTAGTTAGAATGAATTTATCGTTTGAAGATATTTCCTCAGCAATGCTTTCAAGAAACTGTTTTGCCTTTTTAGCAGCTTTTCTGTAACCATCAACAATAATTGTTGGATGAACATTTTGATCAAGTAATATTTCAGCATTTGAAAGTAAAGCACCTGCCAAGACAACTACTGAAGTTGTACCATCTCCCACTTCATTGTCTGTAGTTTTAGCAATTTCAACTAGCATTTTTGCAGCTGGATGTTGAACATCAATTTCTTTAAGGATGGTTGCGCCATCATTTGTAATAGTAACATCTCCTAATGAGTCAACTAGCATTTTATCCATACCTCGTGGACCTAGGCTAGTTTGAACAATTTCAGCAATAATTTTGCATGCAGCAATGTTATTCTTTTGTGCATCTCGGCCTTTGGTTTCTGTACTGCCTTCCTTTAGCAATATAACTGGCATAGTACCTTTTGAAGTAGCTTGCATACCCATAATTGCAGAATCTCTAGTTTCCCCTTTTATATCTTACAGATCAGAGTGTAAATTTGATGTAGTATCGGTGTTTTTAAATTGGGAAAATCAATTTGCAGGATATGGCTAAGTCACAAAATAAAGAATCGTATGATAAAATTTTCACGAAATTAAAGGAACATCACAAGTGGTTTGAAAACGCTATTCCATTAATAGCAAGTGAAAATATTCCAAGCCCCGCTGTTAGAGAAGCTATAATTTCAGATTTTGGAAATAGATATGCTGAAGGATGGCCGGGGGAGAGGGTGTATGCTGGTTGTGTCTACATTGATGATGTTGAGTTTGAATGCATGAAGTTAGCCAAAAAATTATACAAAGCAAAATTTGTTGATGTAAGACCAATTTCAGGAGTTGTTGCAAACCTTGTAGTATATTCTGCTTTTACCAATCCAGGTGATGTAATGCTGGCACCTTCTATTCCTGCAGGTGGACATATTTCACATGGTAAAAAGGAACACTTTGGAACTGCTGGTCTAGTCCATGGATTAGAGATAGAATTCTATCCGTTTGATGCTGAGGAAATGACAATTGATGTTGATAAGACAAAACAGAAAGTCAAAGTTCTAAAAAAAGATAAACGTCTTCCAAAGATGGCAATGTTCGGTGGTTCATTATTCTTGTTTCCACATCCTGTCAAAGAATTATCAGATTTTCTAAAGAGTTATGATATACACATTAATTATGATGCAGCTCATGTTGCTGGATTAATTGCTGGTGGAAAATTCCAAGATCCTCTACGTGAGGGTGCAGATACAATGACTATGAGTACTCACAAGACCTTGTTTGGGCCCCAAGGGGGACTTGTTTTAGGTTTTGAAAAAGATGAAGAGGTTATCAAAAAAGCAACTTTTCCTGGTCTTACAAGTAGTCATCATATTCATCACATGGCTGGAAAAGCAGTTGCTTTTGCAGAATTTTTAGAGTTTGGAAAAGACTATGCAGATCAGGTCATAAAAAATGCAAAGTCGTTTGCAGAGGCCTTGAGTGAGATGGGATTCAAGGTATTAGGAGAGAAAAGAGGATTTACAAAATCACACCAGATTGCAGTTAATGTTTTAGATTATTCTGATGGTGGAAAAGTAGAAGCAGAATTGGAAAAAGCTAACATTATTGTAAACAGACAACTTATTCCAGGTGATATTAAGGCAGGAAGAAACTATTTCCATCCAAGTGGAATTAGATTAGGAGTTTCTGAAATTACGCGACTTGGGATGAAAAAGAGTGAGATGCAGGAAATTGCATCTCTCATTAAACAAGTAGTTATTGAGAAAAAGGACCCAAAGAAGATACTACAAAAAGTTAAGGCTTTAAGAAAAAACTATCAAAAAGTTAAATTTTGTTTTGATAATAAGTTAGGCGCCTACGAATACGTCAAATTGAGATAATTCTAGGAGTAATCAGTCAAAAGTGATTGATCTCCTCGACTCTTACCAAACACCAATTCAATTTCATCGGATAGAGCATAAATTCTTCCTTTCTGATATTCACCAACATCATATTTCTCAACAAGTCTTTTTGCAAGTTTTAGATATTTTTCTACAGAGCCTCTAGTAATTGTGGCAATTAGTTTATGTCCACAGACACATGTTTGGATTAGAGGCATTCGACGGAATGATTTTCCACATCTAGTACACCTAAAGTTTTGTCTGGCATATGCTCTAAGATTTCCCATAATATCTGGGACAAGGTGTGTTGAAATAACATTTGAGACAATCTCTGAAGGATTTACCACATCAATTAATTCAGCATTTTTGATTTGCATATCAAATTTGTCAAGCATGGAACCAAGTGTAGAATAGGCACTACGAGATTTTGACGTGGTTAGAGATGAAGTTGAATGTGTAAAGAAATAATCGTAAAATTGTCTTTCAGTTTCAAGACGTGATTTGATTATTTCGATAGATGTTACATCTACTGCTTTGATCTGTTGAAGTGTGGATTCAAAGAATTCCAGAGGAAATGATTTTGTGACTTCAAGGTTATGTGCTTGTGATTGAGATTCATGTGGTAAAACAAGAGGTTGAATGAGTAGTGGGGCATCCATTAATCCACCTATTCTATCAGAAAGAAATTGTCTTGAGAAATTAAGTAGGCTATCCATTAGTAGCATGATGGAATCAGCATCACCATCAGCATCTCTTCTTTTTGCAGAGTGCCAGTTAGGAGTTGCAAAACACACATGAGTTTCAGTATATCCAATGATTCGACCAACAATTCCAACAGAGGTATGTGGAGCTAAACCAATTATTAGATGACCAATTAGATCATCTGAATTCTTTACGTTGTAAAATGGAGATTTTCCATAGAACTTTTCTAAAAGAGTATCAATGTATTTACAGGTAGAAACTAGATAATTTCCACTATCATAAGGAATTATCACATCTTGCATACGAAGTTCAATAATCTGATCCAAGTTTTCAAGAGGGTTTCCATCAATATCGTGAGAATATCCAAGATCCTTTAGTTTCTCTATTGATGTTCCAATCCATGATGGTTTGAATTGAGTTAAGGGAGAATTTGTTGCATCAAATCTGACAGTTCCATCTTTAAAGACTGTAAGTCCAAAGTTTTGACGTACAAGTCCCTTTTCTAGAGGTTCAGCAATTCTGTCTTTATTTATTAACTCTTTAACTCCCTTAAATGGCTCTTTTACACGCAAGCCCATCCTTTCTTGAGCTAATGCTATTCTAGCTTTTAGTGGAAATTCTTTGTGGGAGTAAGTTAATGCTTTTCGCTTACATTTTTCGCAATTTGGTTCATTAAGAATATCTCTACAGGTAGGACATCTATAGGAAATTGTTGTCTTAATACCACATTTAGAGCACTTTATGCCTATAGAAGGTTCATCACATTGGTTACAATGCCTGTTGAATATGTTAGTAAAGAAGTGTTCATTTCTTGATGCCTTTAGAAGATCCCTAGTGGGTCCTCCTTTGTCACTAACTGGAAATAATACATGTGTTGGAGGTTTCATTTGTCTAGCAGCCGCTTTTTCAGGTCTTCCAATTCTAGCACCGATAGAGGTTGAGAATTTATTTTTAATTTGAATCTTAGATGATTTTGTTAGAATTTTTGGAACTGATAAATTAGTAATTGTTGGTTTTTCTCTAAACAATAAATTGAAGAAAATTTTTGCTTCTAGATTTTCTAATACTATAGTTTTATTTTCAATTTTATGGGGTACCCCCAATTTTTCAAGGATTTTTTTAATTTGAATCGAGTATTCAATTATTCTTTCATTGATTTTTTTTGGTTTTAAAAGTTGAATGAGTTCTTCTGACGATATTTTATCCCAAAAATATAGATAGCGTGGATAAAGTGGGATTTGAAAATCAAGAGAAATTTTCAATGCCTCATCTATTGTAGGTGTTTTGGTCAGAAATTGTTTTAGATATTGATCATTAGGCTCATATTTTTGGATTCTTTGTTTTAATTCCTCTATCCAGAATTCCTCAACATATCCTGAAGGAATAAGTTGAGCGTTGTTTTCAAGAAAGTCTCCAAATGAAATTAGAATATCTCCTAGATGTAGTATTTTTTCTATTTCGTTTTTAATTTCTAATCCATGTTTAACATCTCTAATCTTTACAACATTACCATTTTTTAGACGAACTATCGGAGTATCAATGGAATCAACAAAGGCAATGGTTGCACCTTTTCCCGGAATATCAATCTTAATTTGAGTTCCAACAACTATTGTATGATTTAGAATTTCACCAAGTACTGGATGAACCCCAACTGCTGCAAAGCCTGTATTACATGCTCTTCCATATCTTAATCGAAATCCACCTAACTTGTTAGGCATAGATAAGACTGATCTGCCTGTAATTACCTCACGCATTCTTTTGGCAGCTGCGTCTTCCTGATTTTCACCTGTTTGAACTACACCTTTAAGTTCATTAAGCCATTCCCAACCATCTAGATTGTACAGTTCAATCCTTTTGAGAAGTTTTTTGGATCTTCCAATCAAACCATCATTTAAGACGCGTAAAGCACCACCTCTAACTCTATCAGTCTTAATGCGAGCCATTGATTTGTGATTTATAACCTCAAATGGATCTGTGTCTACTCCATCTAATTCAACTGGAAGATGAGAAATTACATGTACAATATCTTCGTCTAATATATGAAATTGAAAGCTGCTAGCCTCTCTTTCATAGATCCGTAATTCCTCTACAAATCTACCTGTTTCATCATCAAATGAGTTAGCTTGATATTTTGATAGTCCAACTGCTTTTCTTACATGATCTGCAATTAACATTGTTACAGCAGATTCTGTTCCTCCTGCTGAACGCATGGGTCCAGCAATAGAAATTGAAAGATATTCAGTGCCGTCTTTGTTTTTCTTTATCTTTACTTCATTAATTCCCTGTAAAGGCGCGATGGTTACTCCTTCAGTAACAATGGCCAACCCTACACGAACCGCAAGATCGAGTTTGTCTTCTAAGGAGGCATTAGAAAGAGTGTATTTGCCAAGAGCAATTTGTTTTGATAGAATAAGTGCAGAGATCTCCTTTCCGTTTATTTTTAATAATTCTCTTAGAGGCTCTACAATATCAATATCATGCATTTTAGAAACACGATCTGCCAAATCAAATGCGATTTTAGGCTCAATTATACCTGAAGAATCTACCAAACTTGATTTTGCATCTGCTGCTCTCTCATAGATGGAAATTGTTTCAGTTGAGAGGTTTGAATAGTAATCACGATAATAATCAGGCATCTTAATGTCATTAATACAAGAAATTGTATTGTTTTCAGACATGATATAATTCTACTACTTACTTCTTTGAATTGCTTTTGTTATTTCTTTAAGTTTTTTGATACTTCCTCCTTTTTCAAGGAATGTTCCAATAACTAATGCATTAGCTCCTGCTTTAACCAAACTATGAGCAGTTTTCACATCTTTAATTCCTCCTCCTACTATCAAAAATCCATTAAAAGCACGCCTTACTGTCTGAACCATCTCAGGAGTAACACTGGTTTTTGCGCCAGAGCCTGCTTCTAAATATACAAATCTCATACCAAGGAATTGAGCAGCAAGGGCATATGCAGCAGCAATTTTTGGTTTGTCAAATGGAATTCCTCGTGCTGAACCGATAAACCAAGCAGAGGTTCCCTCCCCTATTACCAAATAAGCAGTCGGAAGTGGCTCCAAACCAAATTTAAGAACACTTGGAGCTCCTAATGCTTGTGCTTGTGTGATAAAGTATGGATTCTCTGAATTCATTAATGAGCTAAAGAGGATTGCATCAGCATCGGGTACAACACCAGTCACATTACCAGGAAACAAGATTATTGGAATTTTAATGCCTTTTTTAATGCCTTTAACCACTTTAGCCATCTCAATCTGATCTGTAGCAGAAGAGCCTCCAATCAAGATTGCAGAAGCGCCTATCTTTTCAACATCTTTGGCAAGCTTGTTTGATGCCTCTAAGTGTGATACTTCGGAATCAATCAACACAAACAATAATGCATTTTTCTTTTTTAATTCAGATTTTAGAAATGATTCAACTTTGTTTCTAGTCATAGTGGGGGATTGTAGATGACTCCTCTTTAAAGTTTAATTGAAATGTTGATATACAGATTTGTATAGCTATGGCAGAGTTTCAAAAGTCTAATTTTAACAATATTATTCGTCAAATTATCAAAAAATCACTATTTACAGAACGACAAATTGAAATTATTTTAAATCAGAAGAATATTTCGGAATCTAAGTTTTCTATAACAAAAGGAGCCTATTACAGACAAGTTGGACAGTCAAGAGAGAAATTAATTGCATTATTCTATTCAATCATACTTTTACGTGGTTTGGGTATTTTATTACCTGATGATATTGATGTGATGTCTCAACTTTCAGAACATATTCGTGTGATGAATGATGGTGATGTCTTTCCAGAAAGAGAGGATCAAATCACCAAGGTGATAGATATGACCATTCGAAAGGCATGTAATATGTGATATTTGTGATAATTTTAGTCTAATGTAGATTGAGTTGTTGTGATAATGAATGTGACTATGTTAATCTAAAGTGTAAAACAATATTGCTCAATCACGATAAATCACAACATAGATAAAAATTTGTGATGTTAGTAGAAATCCCGGATCTTGAAGTGATTTTGGGTGTGATTTTAGCATTCATAGTTGGTTTAGGTGGGTTGTATGGATTCTACAAAATACGTCAATTCATAAAAAATAGGAGTGAAATGTTTGATGTATCACAATCTGAGCGCTTAGAGTATTATGAAAGACAGTTAATTGATATGAAAATACGTCTAGATGCTATAGAAATACAAGGAACTGAACAAAAATTAGATGACCCTAACTTGGAATTAAAACAATTCTTAGAGAAGTTAGCAAAGAATGAATCACATGAGACACAACTTGTGGATGTTAATCATTCTAAGGTTGTGCCTGAAAAATCAATTTCTGTGCCTAGTATTTCCAGCTCAGATTATACAAATCCAATAGATCATGTATTACACCTTATCACAAACAAATCAATGACATCACGTGACATACAAATCACATTAAAGAAAAGTAGGGAGCACACATCACGATTAATGAAGAAATTATTTGAAGATGGTTTTGTTGAAAGAAATACAGAAACAAAACCATATACTTATTCAATTACTAAAAAAGGAAAAACAAAGGTTGATGAAGTTCAAATTAATTCCATAGTTGTATAAGAATTTTCTTTAGTTTTTTAAAACAGATTTTTTTCTTTAATTCAAAATTTTATGAAAACAACCTAATTTTTATTAATTAATAATTATATATATTATTAAATTATAGTAATTATATGTCTATTCAAGAGAATGAAGTTTTGGTAAAAATCACTTCGGCTGGAACAATTTCAATTCCTAAACAGTTTAGAAAGTACATGGATATTCAAAAAGGTGAATATGTTAAGTTAATTCTTGGAAACGACCGGTTAATTATTAGAAAAATTACTATTTCTTGACGGGTATTGTTGTTTTTGACTAATCTTAATGGTTTGATAGGTCCATTCACGACCTGTTCTAACTCTATCAACTCTGTTTTTTGTTGAAAATCGTGATAAATATGTGGATATTACACTAAGTTTTACCGGTTCGTTGAATTCATCTTCATACTTTTCAAGAATGTTTGTAGAGGTAAACTTGCCTACAGGGAAGAATTTATCCACAATATGCCAAATTTTTGAGCCTACTGAATTCATGTTGGTTGTTTCTTGTTCTGTTTCAATATTCATCAAGTCCATCATTTCAAATATTTTAAGAATTTTCTCCTTGGTAACATTACCCTCTATTTTGATGTCATAGTGTGCACCATCAGAGTCCTCCATATCTATTCTAATACGTTTTTTAACCATCTTTAAGATCTTGAGAATCAAATGTTAACAATTCAACTGATCCAAGAATGTTTGTTAACTAGGTGGTTTGTTAACATTGACTGTATAAGCCATGCCTAACAAAATTTTAATTATTAACAATATATCTTAGAAAACTCCCTCATATTAGAAAATATTTGTGCCTGGACTAGAAATAAGGGGGTCAATTCACACATATTCACAGTGTTAACACCGATCTTGACGCCTGGATTGGTAATACTGGGGTTAAAACATGCTTTTCAAATAATTTCTTAACAAATAATTAACAAAGTGTTAATTTAAAGGCAAATTTTGTCTCTACCCACACACCAATATTTCCGCTCTATCTTTTTCTTATATTTTTTTTTAAAAAAATAAAAGATAACTAAATATAATTAATTACAAACTAAATTAGAACTACTATTCTATTCTATACTCTCTTAATTCAGATATGGTTATGATATTATTATCAGGAAACAAAGGTGTGTGGGTATGTCTGATCCAGTAGATAGATTACTTGATGCAGCAGAATCTGGAAAATCCATTATAAAAAACAGGGACATTCTTCATTTTTCATATATTCCAAATATTATTTTACATAGAGATTCTGAACAAAAACAAGTCACTCAATCATTATTACCCATACTAAAACAATCTAGACCATCAAACCTTCTAGTATATGGAAAACCTGGAACTGGCAAAACATTGGTTGTTAAAAGAGTGATCTCAAAAATCCAAGAAAGAGTAGAAAAATCAAACTTTCCAATTAAACTCGTATATTCTAACTCTAAAGAAGAAACAACACTTTATGGATTATTAGTCAGCCTAGGCAGGCAATTAGATCTAGATGAGAAAGAATTACCCACAACTGGCCTATCAATAAGTGAAGTTTTCAAAAGACTTCTCAATAAAATTAGTGAAGGAAAAATTAACGCAATTTTTGTAATAGATGAAATTGATTATCTTGCCCAACTTATAGCAAAAACAGGTAAGGATATTCTATATCAACTTACAAGAGCAAATGAGAGACTAGAACAAGGCTCTTTGACATTGGTGGGGATTTCAAATGATCTAACATTTAAAGAAAAATTGGATCCTAGGGTAATTAGCAGCCTTGGTGAGGAGGAAATTGTCTTTACAAACTATAATGTTGAACAAATTAAAAAAATTCTAGAAGCAAGAATCAATGAAGCTTTTGTTGAGAACACTGTTGAGGATTCAGCCCTAAATCTATGTGCAGCACTTGCAGGAGGGGAACACGGTGATGCTCGTAGGGCAATTGATTTACTTCGCGTTGCAGGAGAAATTGCTGAACGACAACAATCAGATAAAGTTACAACAAAAAATGTTAAGGAAGCCAAACAAAAAATTGAAGAAAATAAAGAGGAGTTATCACTAGAAGCATTCCCCCTTCATGAGAAACTGATTATTCTTGCAATGATGAAGGCAAATGGTTCTTCTACTGGTGAGATCTATTCATCATACAAAAATCTCTGTAAGATAGTTGGCCTTGATGAACTTACCAATAGGAGGATTACTCAAATGTTAAGTGAAATTGAACTATCAGGAATTATCACTGGAAGATTGATCCATCAAGGAATTCATGGCAGGACAAAAAAATACAAACTTGAAATCTCATCTGAAATGATAAAAAAGGCCTTTAAAGACGAGCTAACTTTGAAGGATATTATTTGAATTTGAATTATAATTTTGATGAAAGACTTGGAAAGTTTTTAGATTTACCATGATTGCTATTCCTGGATTTGGTGTCATTCCAACACTAACCTGAAAAGGTGTTTGTTTTTGCCATGAACCAGAATTTATCAATAAAACTCCCTTGTACATATCCAATTGTGCTCTGTGAACATGACCTACATGAAAGATATCTGGAACATTCTCAATTACTAAAAGATCCTCAATCTCAGGTGCTATGGGTGTTTGACTGCCATATATTGGACTTAGATGTCTTGCCTTGAGAAGATGCTTCATTACTTTTGTTGGTTTATCATAACTTAGACCAGGTGTAGTCTTTACAATATCATCAATACTCTGTCCATGAAACATCATTACCTTTACACCATTTAATGAAACCACGGCTGGGTTTCCAACCATAATTACATTTTCCATCTCCCATAAACTTGAATTGTGTTTTTTTGGTATAGCCGGTTGTGGGAGAGCTCTTCTTCCTGGATCGTGGTTTCCAGGCATTATTATGACCTTTACATTTTTTGGAATCTGGTCAATTACCATCTCTGTCTTTTTGAGTTGCTTCTCAATGGTTAAAGAAATTAATTCTTTGTCTTGATTTGGGTATATTCCGACCCCATCTACTATATCCCCACAAATTAAGACAAAACGAATTTTTCTTGCAACTGGATCTGGGCTTGACAACCACGAAACAAACTCCATAAATTCCTCTTCCATAAAGTACTTACTTCCAATATGTAGATCAGAGAGAAAGACTGCATATACCTCAGTTTCTGATTTATTGAAAACATGATCCGGAATATCTGGCAGAATTATATCCTTGATAATAAACCCAGAATTCTTTCCTAAATTCACTCTTACCATAACAAATTGATCAGTTAGAAGAGTACCAACAGTCTTCTGTAATTCATCATCAAAAATTATTCCCTCAAATGAGCCTGAAGGATCTTCAAGAACCAACTTTGTGATTTTTCTCTCAATATTTTTTGTGGTGACAAGACCACACACATACATTTCATCTTCTGATTTTGTATTTTTTATAGACGCTATGGATTTGAGCTTTCTTGATTCTGGTCTGTCTGAAATAATTTTTTTAAGCTTGTTAAAACGACTTGAAAATAAGGCATTATAGCCCTTAACTCCCTCCCCTGTTGTTATCTTGGTGGTAGGATCAGATAAAATTTTGACTTCGCCTTGCAATGTTGGATCCTCCTTAATTCCAAGATATGTTTCTAAATCATCTTGGTTAATCTGAAATAATTTCTGTTTAGTTTTTTCTCTAACTATTTCCTTTATGATCTTCTCTAATTTTCCAATATCTACATTCTCTAAGATTTTAAAAGCATCTGGATGAATTTGAAATCCTTTGTTTAATGCATAGTTTAACACAAAGGTAAGTTCCTTTTTCATATCAAAAAATATCATCTGGTTTAATTAAATCTGCGCCTAATAGCTAACCCTCAAATATTGTTCAAAAAGGGAGGCAGTGTGAATAGAATTAGAATAATTACATTTTTTATATTTTTAGGCATTTTTGCTGTAGTTTTCCAGATTGGTTCCATGTCTTCTGTAAGCGAAGAAGAAGCTGAAGCCTTCATGTCTGAATTTAAAGACCTTGTTTTAGATATTGATGCGTTTGGAATCTTTGTACACAACATAACTATTGCACTACCAATGTTTATTCCTGGATTTGGAGTTGCATGGGGGCTTTTCTCTGCTTGGTCTACTGGATTTGCTTTTGCTGCAATAGCTACTACAATTCCTGAAATAGGAGAGATTCCACCACTTTCACTTCTTTTCTTATCACCATTTGGGCTGATGGAAGTTTTTGCATACTCTTTGGGTATCTCTAGAAGTTTTATTCTTATTCGAGCAATGAGTAAAAAGATCAGTCTTATCCCATTAATCAAACCAACAGTGATAGAAATTGGAATTGTGTTGGTTCTCCTTTTGGTTGGAGGATATCTTGAATTTTACATGATAGAATTAGCCCAACAAGAAGGGTTTGAGATACCTGGATCCTAATTTCTAATACTAAATCAATGGAGAACAACTTGGAGAATTTTTTTGAAATTATTTTAATTATTTACAACTAAAATTTTCTAGCCTCAAACAGGCTCAAGTTTAGATATACTATATACCCAATCTAAAATAATTTAGTAGTAAATTATAAACCAAATTAAATGACTAATTTATTGTGAAATTAACTATAACATTATTCGCATTACTTGTTGTTTCAGCAGGATATTTTATCAATGAGTCATTTGCTGAAATTTCTGAGAACCAAGTATTTCTTTTAGAAGGTTCTGGGTTTGCAGTTACTGAAGAAGTAATTAAAATTTCAGAAATTGATCTAGGTTTGTTATCTCAAGAACAACATGGAAGCACAATTAATTTCCTAATAGAAGATGGTTTTATTACATTAGACGATGAGGAGTTTCTTATCTATAATTTGGAAGGAAAATTTTTGCGTGAAGGCCGTTTTATTAGGATTAACGGAGACATTGAAAGTTTAAGAGGATTTGATACCTCAATTAGCTTCTTTGGAAGACTAGTTGAAGAAAGTAGAGATGCATCAGTTTATGGTTTTACTGGCAGGATTACAACACCTGATGATACTTACAAAATAATATACACAACAAAATTATCTACCCTTACAAAAACTGACACAACACAAACATCATCTAACGAATCAAGCGATCTAACAATTCACATTCTTACGGGCTCATCTACGCAGGGAATTATAAGTAGTTGGATTCAAAGTAGCGACTCTGCTACATTGGGATATTTCTCACAAGATAGAATTACAGCACGAGCAGGAATATCAATCACTTTTGTTAATGATGATACAGTCTCCCACAAAATTTTGAGCGGAACTGGTTTAGGGCAATCCACTCGTGTAAACCAACCTTTTATCCTATGTGATGATCCTCAGGAATTACCAGATGGATTTAGTTTTGATTACAATAAATGTTCATTTACATTAAATGGAAAAATTCAAAGTGATGATATCCAACCAGGTGATAATTGGACTGCAACTTTTGATGAAGTTGGAACTTACAAATTAATGGACACAGATTATCCTTGGATGAATATGGTAGTACAGATATTCCCAGATGTTGAAAATGTCGAATTTGGTAAAACCACTAATCAAGTTAAAAACTAATTTAATTTTTCCATTGCCATTTGTAATTCATGTATGAATCCAAACTTGTTTGGTCAAACACAATTACAGATAAATCAGAAAATTCTTTTCCTTCCAAATCTTTCACAGTTCCTACAAAACTAGTTTCACTATCTGTTGTTATTGCCTCAAAAACATGAACTTTCATTTTATTAGTATCAAAGTTGTGCTCTCGAAGATAAAGAGCTATCTCTGATGCCATAAAGTGTTTGTCTGGTTGGGTTGGCCAAGGTCTTGGAACTAAAATCACACTAAACCCATCAATTAACGCCTTTTGTAATTCTAATTTCTTATCTTCGATCTGGGTTGTAACATGCATTGTAATTACTTTAGATTTATCAAGAGGAACTTGGGCTCTTGATGCAGCAACTTGAATCGAACTAATACCCGGGATAATCTCAACCTTACCAAAAATTTCTATTAATCTATCTACAACTTCTGACTCTGAAAAATTCACATCTCCAGTAAATGGAATTACTAATGTTCTGTTGTCTAACTTAGGAAGAATTTTTTGATAAGATTCTTCCTGATCTTTCATAGTAATTTCATAGATCTCTTTTCCTTTAATCAGATTCTCTATTATCTTTAGTGTGTATTTGTAACCAATTACAATATCACAATTCTGAACAATTTCTTTTACAATTTCAGTTACATATTTTGGTGAACCTGGTCCAACACCAACAGCATAAACTTTTCCCAATTTTACTTCGTAAATATTTGCCTGTCTTTAATATATTGCACCCAAGGCTCCCAATCTACCTTCATGTATTTTGTAGGCTCTTTAGCAGGATATTTTACCCAATCTTGTGCTATTGCATATTGAAATTTTTCATGTTTTCCATTCTTTTCATATTCTAATAGTAATATACTTCCCCAAACCTTTTCTTCAAAACTAATACTGGAAATATCATCAAACGCTAATTCAATATTTTTTTTATTTTCTAAATCATTCATTAGTTCTTCTTCATCATAACCATCATGACGAATCATTGTATTCTTTGATTTAAGAAAATTAATTACCTGTCTTTGAATAATAGCCTTCCACCATTTCATCATGGATTCTGTTTTATGTACAAACATCAAGTGTTTGTCAGTTAGCAGTAACATACCCTCCTTTCCACCAATTGAAAAGAATTTTTTAGACTCTCGCCATACTGAAACTAGATGTGCCTGAATCTTCTCATCAGATTGCATGTCGGTTGATTTACTTAGCTTTGTTAAAAACTAATACAATTGGCTTTTAAGGAAGACATTTTCTCAAAAATTATTGAATAATATACTTGTGATGATTGTAGTTTCATTACTTTTAGTTATTGTAGGAAATCAGGCATTTGCACAAATGGCAGAATTTACAGAAACTAAAATACTTGATCCTATAGTTATTTTAGAGACCAATCTTGGAAATCTCACAATAGAATTTTTCCATAACGATGCACCAAATCACGTTCAAAATTTTATAAAATTATCACTGTCTGGATTTTATGATGAAACTATCTTTCATAGAATAATTCCTGGATTTATGATTCAGGGTGGTGATCCAAATACAATTAGTGGTGATCCAAGTACTTGGGGAACTGGAGGCCCAAACGAAAGAGTAGATGCTGAATTTAATACAATCAAACATAATCGTGGAATTGTTTCGATGGCAAGATCAGCTGATCCAAATAGTGGCGGTTCCCAATTTTTTATAATTCATAAAGATTCAAACTTCCTTGATGAACAGTATACAGTATTTGGTAGAATTGTAACTGCAGAAAGTTTTGAAACACTTGATAAAATTGCAGCAGTTCAAACAGGAGTAAGTGATAGACCAATAGACGTAGAACAAGTTAAAATCACAAAGGTTACAATCGTTAATCGTTCTGAGGTTTCAAATCTTCTTGAATTATCACCACCTGAACGTACACAATCCACCATAACTCCATCATCTGGCAATCAAAAATTTGAAAGCATTGAACTTGGAATTACATTAAGTTTTCCTGAGGGTTGGGATAGAATTGATAAAACACAAGAAAATTCTTCCTATATAGCTGCAATAGGACCAAAAGTAGGAATGACGAATCCAGTAATTTCGTTAACAGTTCAACAAACTAATCAAAGAACTTTCGATGATCTTGTTTCTGAAAATAATAAAAGATTAAAGGAATCTACAGAGTTAGGAAACTTGAATATAATTTCACAGGAAAAGACAACTATCAATGGTAATCAAGCATATGTAACTAACGCAGAAGGACTGTTTTCACCCAATAGTGAAAATTTCGATGTAAAATTTAAAGAAATTTTGATTTATGATATTGAAAAATTTTATACATTTGCATATAGTAATAGTATAGATAATTTTGATTCTCAACTTCCAAGATTTGAAGAAACAATTGATTCCTTTAAAATATTTTTTAAAGATTCCACAACAGATGAATCCATTGAAGATGGGGGAGGATGTTTAATTGCAACTGCCACCTTTGGCTCTGAATTAGCACCACAAGTTCAACAACTTAGAGAGTTAAGGGATAATATTATTTTATCAACAGAATCTGGAACTGCATTTATGACAGGATTTAATCAATTCTATTACTCATTTTCACCAACAATTGCTGATTTGGAACGTGAATATCCTGTTTTCAAACAAGTTGTTAAACTCTCAATTACTCCAATGTTATCTACATTATCAATTTTAAACTATGCAGAGATTGACTCTGAAGAAGAAATCATATCTTATGGAATTGGAATAATCTTAATGAATGTAGGAATGTATTTTGTAGCTCCTACAATAATTATCTATAAAATTAAAAAACAACTAATGAAATAGAATTTTACCAAACATCATCTACTTCATCAAGCAGTTTGTATTCTTTCTCTGTCTCATGCTTCACTAGCTTTAGTCGAGAAATATCTCTATCAAAGAACAAATCTATTGTCCAATCAAGGAATACTCGTAGTTTTTTATCAAATGTGGGAATTTTTGAAAGATAGACATTTCTCCAAATCAACCATGCCCAAAATCCTGAAATATTCATTCCTAAAAATGTAGCAATTCCTGACCTCTTACCAATAATTGCCATTTGTCCCCTAGAATGATATACAAATTTTTCTTTTTGTAAATTTTTAATTAACGCCTTTAAATTTTTTGCAGCCGTTCTTGCTTGGGCTTCAGCAATTTGTGCAGTTGGAGGAAATGGTCTTTGTGTTTTAGGATCTAAAAAGAATGCACAATCTCCAACTGCAAAAACCCCTGGAAAGTCTTGAACCTCAAGATAATCATTAGTAATGAGTTTACCTTTCTCAGTTTTGAACATTGATCTCCTGATTGTGTTAACTGGCGTTACCCCTGCAGTCCAAACCAAAGTCTTTGTTCTAATTGCATTTGTCTCTGGGTTATCCATTGAATTTTTTGGATTCTCATCTAATGATTTTGTGGTAACCTCATTTCCATCAAAACTAGTTACTGCTGTTTTTAACCTGATATCAATTCCTCTTTCTGTCATCTTCTCTTTTGCAAATTCTGCTAGTTTTTGATCAAATCCTGGTAAAATCATTGGTAATGCTTCTAACACAATAACTTTAAGATCTTTTTTGTGAATAGTATGATAGTGTTTTCGTGCATCCAAAATTAGATCCATCAACTCACCAGCAGTTTCAATTCCTGCAAAACCACCTCCTACCACAACAAAATTCAACAAGCTTTTTCGAAGAATTGGGTCAGTCTCGTTTTCAGCCTGTTCAAACATATCAATAACTCTGTTTCTTAACATTACAGCATCATTGAGTGTCTTCATGGTATAGGCATTTTTTTCCACATCTGCCATTCCAAAAAAGTTCGTCTCACTACCAAGCGCTACTATCAGAAAATCATAATGAATTGATATACTTCTTTTATCTCCAGTTCCCCATAAAGTTACTAATTTTCCATATGGATCAATGTTTTTGATTCTACCTTCATAGAACTTTGTTTTCTTGCAGATGGTTCTAATAGGCATAACTATGTGTCTGGTCTCAATCATCCCTGACGCTACTTGTGGCAACATTGGTGTAAATAACAGAAAATTATCTTCACTTACCATTACTAATTCTATTTCAGAATCATCCCCAAATTCAGATTCTAATTTTCTAGCACATTCTACTCCTGCAAACCCGCCACCCAAAATCACAACCTTCTTCTTATTTCTAACCAATTGTGCCCTTTTTACAGATTGAGTGAATATATGCTATAAGAAAAATTTTCACTAAAATTACAGGATTGTTATGTTCTCATAATATCTGAATGTAATATATCATATGCCCTTGATGAATCCTTTTCATGAAGAATGATAGTGATGCTGTCTTGGCTGAAAAATGCATTTTCTAGCTCAATTCCATTGGTATGTAATACTTCAGCAACATAAGAAACCACATCTGTTTGATTCTGAGATGTTGGTATTGAGATTCTAATCTTTGCAAGACCCGTATTGAATATATCATCTTTGTTTGAAATATTTTCAAATATCTGTCTGATGTCTTCCACATCTTCTGTTAGGAATCTAAAAGAATCAGATAATCTGAAAAATTCATAATTGTTTGTTATCTTGGAGAATCTTTCTAAAATCATTATAGGATCAATTTTATTTGAATCATTTATTGAAAATTTAATATCCATAATTCCATCAGTTAAAGACAACCTGGCATTTCTCAAAACTGGTTCTTCTTTCATCTCTTCTTTGGTTTCAAATGAATCTGCATATCGTTTTATTGCAACTACCACTGTATTGAGATTAACAGAATTTCCTAGAATCTTCTCAATCTCTGGTTGAATCTTTACTGCTAATGCTGTATAGTTTATCACATCCATCTTCATACAATCATAAATCGAACGATTTCTGGTAATAATTTCCCTTACAACTTCAGGTATAGACATGCTTGAAACTCTCATTAAATTATTATATTATGTCAGTTATATTAGGATTATGTAAGAAATCAGAGGAAATCAAGTAATCTTTATATAATGTCATATATATTACATATAGTAGATAAATATGACAATGTTCTTTGATAACGGATTTGATAGAATCTTCAGGAGTATGTCAAACACTTTTTTTAGTGTAGATGACATTCTTGAGGGTTCCAAAGGAAATGGTTCTGGTCCATATTATTACGGTTATACAATAACTGTTGGTCCAGATGGAAAACCTGTTGTAAAGGAGTATGGAAGTGTCAAACCAGACCAACTTCAAACTTCTGATACAAGAGAACCAATTATAGACACAATTGTCGATGAAAAAGAAAAAGTTGTAAAACTCATAGCTGAGATGCCAGGAGTCGAAAAGGCTGATGTAAAAATTGTTGTAGAAAACAATATTGTAGATATTTCTGCAGAACACGACAAAAAGAAGTATCACGTACAAGTTTCATTACAACAAAAAGTTGATGAGAACTCTGCAAAAGCTTCTTACAAAAATGGAATTTTACAACTAATCTTTAAGATAGTTGAAGAAAAACCAAAAGGCAAAACAGTGGAGGTTGAATAACCTCTTCTTATTTTTTTTAGATGATAATATGACTAAACTTGTTTTAAAAATAGATGAAATTCCACAACAACATGTTGGAAGAGGTAGAGCAATTGTTGATCCTAAAATAATTGAAGATCAAAAATGGAGCACTGGCCAAATTTTAGAATTAACATATAATAAAAAAACACATGTTAAACTCTGGTCAGGTACCACTGAAGAATATGGAGCGGGAGTTATTAAGATAGATGGAATTACTAGACAAAATATTGGAGCTGGAATTGGTGATAAAATTTCATTAAAATCCGTTGAAACTGCAAACGCTGAACAGATTATCTTATCTCCAACTGAAAAGATTGCAGCAGAAGGATTACAAGAATATATGATTTACAACTATCTTAATCATGTCTTTACCACAGGAGATTCAATATCTCTAAACACACAGATGGGAAGTAGAGTTCAGTTTGTTATAACTAGTACCAAACCCTCAAAACCAGTTATTGTTACTGAGAAGACAGTCTTTAAACTTGGAGCAATGACAAAAGCAATTGATGCATCTGTTCCAAGAATAACATATGATGAACTTGGAGGTCTAAAAAATGAGATTCTAAAGATTCGTGAGATGGTTGAATTACCAATGAGACACCCAGAATTATTTGACAAAATAGGTGTAGAAGCACCAAAAGGCGTCTTACTATATGGACCACCAGGTACAGGAAAGACTCTACTTGCAAAGGCAGTTGCAGGAGAAACTAATGCTCACTTTATCTCACTTAGTGGTCCTGAAATTATGGGCAAGTATTACGGTGAAAGTGAAGAGAAACTAAGAGAAATCTTTACACAAGCTGAAGAAAACTCCCCTAGTATTATTTTCATTGATGAAATTGATTCTATTGCTCCAAAGAGAGATGAAGTATCAGGTGATGTTGAAAAGAGAATAGTTGCTCAACTTTTGACATTAATGGACGGTATGAAATCTAGAGGAAAAGTTGTAGTGATTGCAGCTACTAATAGACCAGACTCAATTGATCCTGCACTAAGAAGACCAGGCAGATTTGATAGAGAAATTGAAATTGGAATTCCTGATGATAAGGAAAGATTTGAGATTCTCTCAATTCATACACGTGGTATGCCAATTGACGAGAAAGTGGATCTTGAACAAATCTCAAAAAGTACACATGGATTTGTAGGAGCTGATTTAGAAGCATTGTCCAAAGAAGCTGCTATGAGATCATTACGTAGAATTCTTCCTGAGATTGATCTTGATGAAGAGAAAGTTTCTTCTGAAATTCTTCAAAAGATCCAGATTACTAGTGAAGACTTTAGAGATGCATTAAAAGAAGTAAGACCAAGTGCACTTAGAGAAGTCCAAGTCCAAATTCCAGATGTTAGTTGGGATGATGTTGGAGGTCTAGATCAATTAAAAGAAGAACTTTGCGAGGCAATTGAATGGCCTATTAAATACAAAGAAGCCTTTGATTATGTTAATGTAGAAACTCCAAAGGGAATTCTACTGTATGGTAAACCTGGAACTGGTAAAACTTTGATTGCAAAAGCAGTCGCAAAAATGACCGAGTCTAACTTTATCAGCATTAAAGGTCCAGAACTACTCTCAAAATGGGTTGGTGAATCTGAAAAAGGGATAAGAGAAATTTTCAGAAAAGCACGACAAGTAGCACCATGTATTATCTTCTTCGATGAGATTGATGCACTTGTTCCACGAAGAGGTAGTGGAAGCTCTGGCTCGCATGTTTCAGAAAATGTAGTCTCACAAATTTTAACTGAGATTGATGGACTTGAAGAACTACACAATGTCTTGATAATTGGTGCAACTAACCGACTAGATATTGTAGATGAGGCACTATTAAGACCTGGTAGATTTGATAGAATTATTGAAGTTCCTAACCCTGATGTCAAGGGAAGACAACACATCTTTAAAATTCATACCAAAAAGAAGCCACTTGCAAATGATGTTAACATTGTAAAACTTGTAGAGTTGACAGATAGTTTTAATGGTGCAGAAATTGCCGCAGTTACAAATAGAGCAGCGATAACAGCTCTGAAGAGATATGTTGATGACAAGTCTCAAAATGTTAATGAGATCAAGATAACCCAACAAGATCTGATTGATGCAGTAGATAAGGTAAAGCCTCGAAAAAAAGAGGCACTACTTATCAATCCATAAAATAGTCTAAATACTAAGGATAATGACGTAAAACAATGAAATTATATCTTGACTTTCAACCATGCCAAGAATGTAATATAATGATGGCTGAATTGAGTAGTCCTGAGATGTTATTTGCTGATGCAAAGACAAGAGCAGATGAATCAGCAAAATTTCTTAGACATTTAACATATAATCACAACGAAGTTGTTCAAGCTGTAATGAATGATCTTCCAAAACAAAAAAGAAATCAAGAATTTGATTTCTTTAAATAATTTTCTTTTTCACTCAAAAATTAGTAATTATGTTCATATACAATATTATTGTAATATCTCTGTGAAATTAAAAAATGAAAATTAGTTTTGTTATTAATTTAATTGTTGTACTTCTTTTAGTCAGTTCTTTGCAATTTACATTAGCATTTGAAACTCAGCAAGAACCAGGTCCACCAAGAATTCCACAACCTTCTCCAGAGCCAGAACCAATTAGAACACCTGATCCTGATCCTGTCCCAGAACCATTTCCAAAAGATACTGAATCAGATAAAATACAACGATTAACTGACGAAAATGACAAATTGAAAGAACAAAATACCAATCTTAAAGGACAAATATCAACTATAAAAAATGAAAAGCTAAGATTACAAACTGAAATATCTGAACTTAATGAGATTATTGAAAGTCTTAAAGAAATTACAATGGAGCAAGTTAGAGTAATAATGGATTTGGTAAATAAATTTAAAGATATATTATTTGAAAAAATATTTTTCCCTATAATTAATTTGTAAGATTTTTTCAGTCTACTCAAACAGCTTTAATGTTTTTTTAATTAAAACAGACCTATTTCTAATTGTAACATAACTTACTCCAGATTCTATTGAAAATTTCTTTTGACTGATATTCTTACCATTCATTATGCATGAAATGTATAATGAAGCAGCAGCTTGTGCTACCGGGTGTTTTCCAGCAGTAATTTGTTCCTTCTCACATCTTCTTAGTATTTCAATTGCGTCTCGTTTGATACTTTCTTTTAAATTCATGTTGTTTGAAATTTTTGAGATAAAAGATGCAGTATCATATTGTTTAAGATTTAACCCAAGATTTCTGATTATGGTTCTTAAATCTCTGGAAAGTATTCTTCTTTCAATATTTCCAGCACTTGCAATATCATCTAGCGTTCTTGGGATGCCATTTTCTCTGCATGCTGCGTATAACGAGGCTGAGATCAGTGATACCATTGTTCTTCCTCTAGTTAGTTTTGCACTAACTATTTTTCTGTAAATGTAGGCTGCATTCTCTACTACATTATCTGGAATTCCTAATTTTGTTTTCATTCCATGAAGCAAAGTAAATGCTTTACTTAAGGTTGCAATATTTTTTGACTTGCTTCTTTGATCCCATGTTCGTAATCTATTGAACTTATATTTTGTTTTACTGGATAATGTGTTTCCAGAAAAATCTTTATTGGTACCAATTATAGTTGATAGTCCTTTGTCATACATTGTTAGTGATGTAGCAGGACCTGTTCTTGCTAGCTTCATAAAACCTTCAAGAGTGTAACCATTACTTTCATATGTATTGGATATGTTTTGTACTAAGATAAGACCGCATCCCCCACAAACAATTTCTCCTCTTTCAGAATCTGTTATTACCGGGTAGGTTTTGCAAGTATCAAGTTGACACTTTACATCATAATCACTAGAATAATTTCTTATCACTGTTAACTAATAATAATATTTTTAAAATAAAAATTTTTTGTTTCAGGCAATTTTATAATTAAAATAAAACTTTGTAAACAAAAATTTCCTTAAATTTTTTAAAAAATAAAATTATTAATTAAAATACAATACACATTGTAATAAATGTTAAAAATATAAAATAATTTTCTTGAAAACTATTTCTTGATTGATTCTAAAGAATGTCCACGATTTGTGATCATTTGGGTAACTGCTTCTATTGTATAATCAATTCCATGTGCCTCTTCAAAATGATCTCTTAATTTTTTGATTAATCCCATAGTTTTTTCCTCGTTTAATTCAAATTCACACTCAAAACCATAGTCATCACACCTGAGTTGCAGATTCATTAGTCTGGACTAATATTGAGCCTATAAAAACCATAGATTTGTTTTTTTGATAATAATAAAATTAGATAGATATTGAATACTATTTCTCCCAAATAGCACTAACAACATTGTTGGTGTATACCATGTAAATGAAATAATTTATTTTTCTTGCATTAGGATCTATACTTAGAGCATTTCTAAGATACAAAGTTACTGAATCTCCTTTACTTTTTAATACATTACCTATCAATATTTTGATAGTCAATATTATCGAGCATTTATTCTTGGGACATTTGTAGAAATGTTACAACATTGGAATCTTGATGGAAGATATTCTCTTTTTGCTACTGTGGGATTCTGTGGCTTACTTACTACAATGTCTGCGTTTACACTTGATTCAAGTAATCTTCTTGAGAACAATCATTATGGAATGTTTACAATTAATGTTGTTACAAATATTGGATTATCTATTATAGCACTAATTGGAATAAAATCCTTAATGAGTGCAATTATTACTAATTACTAAGAAATGGTTTATTCATACCGAGTTGTAAAATTTCAAACAATTTCTTTTGTACAAGGAATCCACCTGTTTTAATTAGTAAATGATAAAGGAATTTTTTAGAAATCATTCAAATATTCATTTTTAAAACTTATTGTTCAGTTTTCTAATGGTTAAAAAAATATATTATATTCCAAAAGATAGAACAGTGTTGTAACTAATGATATTATTCATTTTCTAGGCGAATTAGTGTGATTATTTAAAAAACTGATCAATCTGATCTCTATATTTTAGAGCAATCTTTCCAAAATCTGTAAAATCTTCTACAGTAGGATTTTTCATCTTCATTGCAAATTGATTAACAAATACAGATAATGCACTACCAATAATTAGATTGTAAACACTATCAGCTACATTATTTGAGTAAGGAAATACAACTTTGATAAAAGGTAGATATGTTTCAGTCTGGGAAATCATTAATTTGATGTGCTTTTCAACAAATTCTTCAACATCATCTGGAATTACCATAATTCTATCTGAATTGATTTCTTATAAGTAGGCATTACTTCTCAGGCATGACTAAATTATTTTTTAAATTTTTTAAATAAAATCGAATTTATAACATGAATTCTATTTTATATTGTTGCTGGAATTAGATAAGAAAATATTTGGTAAAATTACAACCAAAGAAATTATTGGTGCTGAACCGCCTGAAATTCCTGACACTAAAAATATTCTTGAAGAAGAACTTGAAATTTTACTTATAGAACTAGAATTCCAATCAAAAGAGAATCTTGAAAGGCTCTTAGAACAACAAATAACTACTGAAAAACATGTGAATAACAGACCTGGCGCCATGGCTTTGGCTCAAAATAAAATTAAACTATTTAATGAATATAACAAAAAATACATTCAAACAATTAAAGAAAAACTAGAATCCAGTTTCAACGTTAATCATTAGATTAATCATTTGTTTTTGTGTTTCTTACCTTGAATGATACCATAATGACCATTTTGTGTTATTATAAGGCATAAATCTGGCTTAAAATTTGAAGAAAAAAGTTGTTGATTAATAAATACCAAATTACGAGAAACCTAGACTCGTGAATGGTAAGAAAAGCAGATGAATCATGTCCAAGATGTGCGCAGGGAAAATTAGTTACTGATAATGAATCAGGAGAAATGTTTTGCTCTAAATGTGGATTTGTAATTACTGAAAAATTACAAGAATCTGGACCAGAATGGAGATCATTTTCTCAAGACCAACACGGAGATAAAGCAAGAGCTGGTGCACCAACATCATTAACAATGCATGATATGGGTCTTGCAACAATTATCAATCCTATAAATAAAGATGCTTCTGGCAAACCACTTTCAGCAGCTATGAGAAGCACAATTGAAAGGCTTAGAACTTGGGACAGTAGAAGTCAAGTTCATGAACCAATAGATAGAAACTTTCGACAAGCATTTAGTGAATTAAATAGACTAAAAGATAAACTGGCAATTTCTGATGCAGTGATTGAAAAAGCTGCTTACCTTTATAGAAAGGCACTTGAAAAAGGACTTGTTAGAGGTCGTTCCATTTCAGCTTTGATAGCAGCTGCACTTTATGCTGCTTGTCGTGATACTGAAACACCAAGAAATCTAAAAGATGTAGAACAAGCTGGTAACATCAAAAGAAAAGATATTGCAAGATGTTATAGATTATTAGTTAAAGAACTTGACTTGAAGATGCCAGTAACTGATTCAGTTCAGTGTGTTGCAAGAATTGCAAGCAAAATTGGAATTGCTGAAAAAACAAAAAGATATGCTGTAAAAGTACTGAAAAAAGCCCAAGAAAACGAAGTTTCTGCAGGAAAAGATCCAATGGGACTAGCAGCTGCAGCATTATACCTATCTTGTGTTAGAAATGGTGAAGATAAAACTCAACGTGATATTGCCGAAGCTGCAAATGTTACTGAAGTAACTATCAGAAATAGATACAAAGGTCTCAAAGACTTACTTGATTAATAATTAAAAAAAATAATCTAACTTATGCTTGTGCACAAGTAGGAAATTTGTTATTTAACTTAAAACTATTTTCTTCTAATATCCAGCATAATCCCTGAATGTCTCTCCAAGATAGTTTTTCTTCAAAAGACGAATTTTCTTTTTTTGAAACTGGTGGAATTTCTACCATAAAGCCAATAAAGAAATTTTGCATATAAGGCACGCGTAGAAATGATAAATCATTCATCTTTTCTCTGTGAATCTTCAGGTGGTTTTTCAACAAATCCACCTTCAACTGGTTCAGGTGGTGGAATATTCTTTGATTTTCCTAATCCAATTGTTGTAATAATTACTGATGTTAAAATGATAAAGAATATGATTTGTGAATATG